>JAYVNO010000297.1:0-8511 GCA_043758415.1 Burkholderiales bacterium | reverse complement strand
CAGACCATCAAGAAAATCTGCGGTCATCGGCGTCGAATCTGCGCTAATCTGCGTCATAAATTGGCCCATTTATTTCCGTAACGAAATAGAAACAGAATAAGGCGCTCTACCCCGGTCGACGCTCATCGCGCGCCGGCTAGCGTCTAAAACAACGACTGCTGCGGCGTCGCCTCGCGGGGCGGCGCGAAGTGCGTGAGATCCAGTTCGGGCAGGTTAGCGGCGCTTAAACCTAGCCGTGCGCAGGTCTTGCGAAAGCGTTGCCGGATCAGCTCAGCAAAGATGCCGGTGCCACGCATGCGCTCGCCAAAATCACTGACGTTTTCGCGGCCCCGTTTCATGTCGCGGATGCGATTCATGACGTGTTCGGCGCGGTCGGGAAAGTGCGTTGCCAACCAGTCCTTGAACAGGTCTTTCACTTCATAAGGCAGGCGCACGACGGTGTAGCTCGCGCCGACGGCACCGGCCTCGTGCGCGGCGTTCAACACGCGCTCAATGAATTCGTCGTTGATGAACGGGATGATCGGCGCAACAAGCACCGTGGTGGCAATGCCCGCAGCGGTGAGTTCGCGCACGGCGCGCAAACGGTTAGCGGGCGCGGAGGCGCGAGGTTCGAGGATGCGCGTGAGATCGTTGTCCAGTTGCGAGATGGAGACGAACACGTTGACCAGTCTGCGCGCGGCCATCGGTGCCAGCAGGTCGATGTCGCGACAGACCAGAGCATTCTTGGTGACGATGGTGAGCGGGTGATTGCACTCGCTCAGGACTTCGATCACACTTCGCGTGATGCGCTCGGCTTTTTCTATCGGCTGGTAGGGATCGGTGTTGGCACCGAGGTTGATGGCGGAAGGTTTATAGCCGCGTTTGCTGAGTTCTTTACGCAGCAATTCCGCTGCGTTTCGCTTGGCGAAAATCTGTGTCTCGAAATCCATTCCCGGCGACAGATTCAGGTACGAATGTGTGGGCCGTGCATAGCAATAAATGCAGCCGTGTTCGCAGCCGCGATAGGGGTTGATCGACTGCTCGAAGCGAATGTCGGGCGAGTCGTTGTGCGAGATGATGGAGCGCGCAGTTTCAATGTGAATCACTGTTTTTGGCCGCTTGGCGGCGCGCTCGACCGCTTCATCCTCGCCCCAGCCGTCGTCAAACCATTGGCCATCGCGTGACTCAAAGCGACCCGCGCCGTTCAGCGTCGCGCCCCGGCCCTTGGCTATCGTTTTTGGCGCGGGAAAGGACTGATCTTCCATGCTGTGATTATGCACAGTTAGCGACTCGAACTACAAGCTTAAATCAGCTATAGCTTTTGCGTTAAACGCTTGTGCAACGGCGGCTCAGTGGGCCAATACGCAATAGTCGACTTGATTAGGAATTGCCAGTTAACCCGCAATTGGACGCGGGTTAGTGCGAAAGGCTATATGTGTTGACAATTGCTCACTTGTGCCTTCGCGCCGTTCGCTGCAAGCGGTAAGCTTGGTTTTTCCGTCGGGAGTGTATTTATGAAATTTAGC
This sequence comes from Burkholderiales bacterium, assembly GCA_043758415.1. Classification (GTDB taxonomy): domain Bacteria; phylum Pseudomonadota; class Gammaproteobacteria; order Burkholderiales; family Casimicrobiaceae; genus Casimicrobium. Next base: position 7,006 of record JAYVNO010000297.1, on the reverse strand, counting down.
GTCGTTGCAGCGATCGCCGTCTGCGTGTTGTCCTTGGCCGGATGCGCGAGCACCGCCACGCCGGAGTCAGTGGCGGCCAACAAGGATGAGAGCTGTCGTGTCACCGGCAGTAATTTGCCGAAGCGTGAATGTCGTGGCGACGTATCGGTGTTGCCGCCATCGGCGCTGGAGAAACTCGGGGTCACCCCAACCAGCGGCAAGAACCACTGACGCAACTGCGCGCCAGGCTAGGTCGCCAGAAAGCGCTCGCTGGCAAACGATACCGACATCGCTCCAGGCCCGAGCGCCACCGTGCCAATCATGCTCATGGTGGTGGTGATCAGCTCGACGCCGCAACGTTTGCAAGCTTCGTTTAGCAGCGCAAATCCGGGCGTGGCGATTAAAGCTTCAACGTCGCCTGCGTAGCTCACGCACACCGTTGGCGTTGCCAACCCGAGCTCAACGTGACGTGCGGTGCGAGCGAGCGCATTCTCGTACGCGCGCTGCTCAGTCCTGACTCGGGTCATCGGATAAATTTCGCCGGCACCGGCATAAATGACGGCAGTAATGTTCAAGGCGCGACCGAGAACCGCTTTCCACCTCGGCAAGCCGCCATCCTCGCGCAACTGCACCGCTTGACCCAGATAGCGCAGATCGCCCGGTACCAATAACGTGTGCAGCTTGTCGCGCATCATTTTTAGCGCGGGCGAAATCTGGGCGGCAGCGACGCCGCGGTCGCGCAGTTGCACGGCATACGCGAGCAACACCGCCAGCCCCGTCAACCCGCTTTGCGAATCGATCACCCACGCGTTGAGCGAGCCGCGTCCCGGCATTGAGCGGCGCACTTTGTTGTGAATCAACACCAGCGACTGCATGGCGGTCAGTGAGCTCACGTGAACCTTGCTGCGTGACGCGGCGAACGTCAGTTGCAACACATAGTCAATGGTCGGCGCCATCCACGACTGCAAGTGGTCGCGAATCTCCACCGGTTTCAGCGGTTCTGAGCGCAGCACAGGCATCGCGGCGTGGCGCAAGTTATGGGCGAATTCGCCGCAATACGTATCGTCGCGAACATCGCGTATGCCCTGCGCGCCGACACGAATATCGACGGGCACGATGGCAACGCTGTTGTTGTGCAACCATGCGGTTGGCATGTCGCAACCGGCATCGACCACGATAAGCAATCGCGCCGCCTCCGCCGCATGCTTCGCCGAACGCAGTGCGACCGCCGCTCGCCGGGTCGCTGCTGCATGGTCGCGCACATAGGCCAGCGCCGCGCTGGTCGGGATATCGAGCGCGGAATAGCCTTCATTTTCGTATCGGGTTTGGTACACGTGAATCTCGGACGGGCGTTCGGTAGCAGGCGGTCAGGCAGTGTAGATTGATCAGCGGCGCAAGGCCAGTCGAGGGCAAGACAATCTGCGCCGTTTACCCCCTTCCGAGGGCCACCCGCAGCCATTTTCAGAATAATCCCGAAGCCTGACGCCGGTCGCGCCGTAGATTAAACATCGCGCAACGACGGAAGCCGCATCAGCGTCGATTTGCCAAACAAACTTTCAATCAAATCGACGGCCAGCACCGCTGTTGCGTTTTTCACATCAAGTGCCGGGTTCAGCTCCATCACATCGAGGGACGCCATGCGCCCGGTGTCGGCAATCATCTCCATGCACAGCTGCGCCTCGCGATAGGTCGGCCCGCCACCGACCGTGGTGCCCACACCGGGCGCAATCGCCGGATCAAGAAAATCGACATCAAAACTCACGTGCAAATGCGTGTTGTCGTCGACGTCGGAGAGCGCCTGCTGCATCACCGTGCGCATACCCAGCTCGTCAATGGAGCGCATGTCAAACACCTCAAGGCCGTGCTCATGCACAAAGCGCTTTTCGTCCTCGTCAACGCTGCGGATACCGATCTGCACAATCTCGGTTTTGTTCAACGCGGGCGAAGGATCGGCGAGGTTCACCAACGCGCCCGCACCAAAGCCAAACAGTGTGGCCACTGGCATGCCGTGAATGTTGCCGGAAGGGGTTATCGCGCTGGTATTGAAGTCAGCATGGGCGTCAAGCCACAGCACTTTCAGGCGCTTTTTTTGGCGCCGACAATGCGCCGCAATCGCCGTGATCGAACCAATCGCGAGGCAATGATCGCCACCCAGCAACACCGGAAATTCACCCGCGTTCAGCGCATGCGTCACCGCGTCACGCACCAAGACATTCCACGCCAACACCTCCGGCAAATGGCGATACCCCGACGTCGGCGGCTGCCACGGATTCGGTGGCCCCGACAAGTTGCCGTCATCAACAACGTGTAAACCGCGCGCCGTCAATGCCTCGCCAAGACCGGCCACCCGCATCGCCTCGGGCCCCATTGAAGCCCCCCGCGAACCCGCGCCGATGTCGGTCGGTGCGCCAATCAGGCGGAGGCGAGGGTGCGATTTCATGACGGGGATTGTAGGCGCGCGACCCTGACCCCACAGCAAGCGCAATTCGGTTACAACTTTTGGCGGAAAGCCTGGTTTTACAGAGCCTCGGTGCGATTTTTAGTGTTAGTCGAGATTAGCGAAAATAGGCGCTTAACCCCTATGCAATATAGGTTTGGGCCAAAAGTTATTAGCGATCAGTTGCTTTGAGTTGCGACAAAATTTTGCTGTCGCTTTGCGCAGGCCTCAATCCCGATACATCACGTTGATCCGCGCCACATACTTCGCCACGCCGCTCGTCACGCGTGCGCCCTCGTGCTGCACCGAATCGAGTCCGAAGCCGTGGCGAAAGAACAGTGCGTCGCCCTTTTTGGGCAGCACATCGATCACCCGGCCATCGCGCGAAAAAAGCCGCGTGTTGCCGCCGACCACGCCGTCGTCAGCGCCGTTCAAATACAAAATCATGGTCAGCATCGAGGAGACACCCGCCCATTGCTGCATGCGGGTGCGCTCGGCGTTGAGGCTGTAGCCCGGCCATGCGCCGTCGATGTGGCGATTAAACACATCGTTGGCGTCGTAGCGATACATGTTGATGCGGTGGCTCAGCTCGGGGTGCAGCGCTCGCCCGTCGAGCGTGGTCGGCAACAGCCCCCCGATGCGCTTAAAAATCGCACCGAGCAGCGCGTCATCGGCCAGCCAATGCACGGTCTTATTCATGCGCATGCCGGGGGGCGTGTTGATGCCGGGAGCCTCATCACGGTAGCCCAGACGCTCGGTTGCCGCGATGACAGCGTCCGCCTCGTCAGCCGTCACAACATCGCGGATAACGAACGCACACGGGCCGCCGACATCAAGCTCGATACGCTTGGGCCTGAGCTGCGGCGCATCCGTAAACGCGAGCGCTGCGGGTGTCCGCACAAACGCGTGAATAGGCGTGTCTGGAACCACACCACCCATCGGAAGCGAGCCGGGTAAATGCGCAACGGCAATGGCCTCGGGAACATCAGCGTCGGTGAGCGTTTCAGTCATGTGCATTCGCCTTAGCTCTGACTACCAATTGCCCGTGTTCGCCATCGAGGCCCACGGCTCCATCGGCGGCAGTGCGGTGCCTGCTTGCAACAATTCAATCGAGATATTGTCCGGGGAGCGCACGAACGCCATACGGCCGTCGCGTGGCGGACGCAGCACGGTCACACCGTGATCTTGCAGGCGTTTGCACGCGGCATAAATGTCATCGACCGCATACGCCAGATGGCCGAAGTTGCGACCGCCGGTATACGCCTCCGGGTCCCAGTTGTAGGTGAGTTCGACCTGTGCATTCGGGTCACCGGGTGCCGCCAAAAACGCGAGCGTGAAGCGGCCCGCAGGCACCTCACGCCGGGTCATCAGTTCAAGGCCCAGCGCATCGCGATAAAAGGCAATTGAGGCGTCCAGATCGGTGACGCGAACCATGGTGTGCAAGTACTTCATGAGGTGCTTCTTCTCTAAATAAAAAAGTAATCAGTGTGTCGCCAGCAGTTGTGCAAACCGCCCAAAATCGATGTTGCCGCCGGACAGCGTAACCGCTATGCGCTTGCCTTTGAAGCGCTCCACGTTTGCCATCAACGACGCCAGTGCGCACGCGCCGGACGGCTCCAGCACGACCTTCATGCGCTCGAACGCGAAGCGCATCGCCTCGATTACGGTCGCGTCCGATGCGGTCAAAATGTCGGTGACTTGGGTGCGAATGACCTCCCACGGATGCGTGCCGACGGCTTGTGTTTGTTGACCGTCGCAGATGGTTTTGGGCACGTCAATGGCAACGATTTGTCCGCTGCGCAAGGATTGCTGCACGTCGTTGCCCGCTTCTGGTTCCGCGCCGAACATTTGAATGTTGGGCTGGACGGCCTTCGCTGCAATCGTGCAGCCCGACAAAAATCCGCCACCGCCCGTACACACGATCAGCGCGTCAAGATTCGGCACCTCTTCGGTGATTTCGAGGCCACAGGTGCCTTGCCCCGCCATTACCGGCAGATAGTCGTACGGCGGGATCAGCACGGCGTTGCGCTCCTCGCTGTAGCGCTTTGCCAAGGCGCCGCGATCCTCTTTGTAGCGGTCATAAATAATGACCTCCGCCCCGTAGCCGCGCGTGGCGTCGAGCTTCATTGGTGGCGCGTCGGCAGGCATCAAAATCGCGGCCTTGCAGCCATGCAACTGTGCGGCAAGTGCCACCGCCTGCGCATGATTGCCCGACGAAAACGCGAGCACACCGCGAGCACGTTCGGCGTCGGTCAATGCATTGATCGCGTTGAACCCGCCGCGAAATTTGAACGCGCCCATGCGCTGAAAATTCTCGGCCTTCATGAACACCACGCAGCCAAGCACGCGGTTCAGCGTGGTACTGGTGAGAATCGGCGTGCGGTGTGCCACGCCCTTGATGCGAGCGGCGGCGGTCTGAATGTCAGAGAATTGCAGCATGAATTGATTGTAGAAGCGGCGTTGGCCGCGGCACAAAAAGTAACCCGGGCGCTCGGCCTGTCGCAAAGTGGCCGGAGAATGCGTCTACTGAGAAACTATTGCATTCCCACTCGGAAAGGTTGTTCATTATGGCGACGTCACACACGAAACTGCGGGCAGCCACCGCTTCCCTCGCGGCGGCTGTACTGAGCTTGCTCAGTATGGGCAACGCGCTTGCCGCCCTGGCTACCAACGGAATTTTGACGATTGACTATGACGACATCGGACGTTTTAGTCTGGAGACCGGCGCATCGCATCCGGTGCCAAGAGAGACCGTTTTTTATCCGGTAGGCACCTCCTACATTTCGGTGCGTGACGACACCCGTAAACAAATCTACGTCAACGATGACGTGGTCAGCGGGCCAACGCTCGCTGGCGACACGGTGCTGCCGATGGGCGCAGGCACCACGCAAGCGCTGGGTACGCTCGGCTTTCGCACGATCTGGACACTGCCCAATTTCAACGTAGTGCAGGAGGTAGAGATTACCGGCACCGCGCTGTCCGACACCAACGTGCGCCACGAGGTGAGCGTGGTCAACACCGGCGGCGCGTCGCTCAAATACGGCGTTCGTTATTTGTGGGACTGGCAGATCGCGGGCAACGATGCGGCGCTTGCGCGACCGCGCAACCCCGATGGCCCGTACACCAGCGTGTTCTCAGCCTACCCATCGCCCACTTTTCGCGCCTACGAGCAGACCGACAGCCTGCTGTCTCCGAAGTTCTCGATCTACGGCACGGTGAGCGGTGGCACCACCGCGCGTCCGCCAACCACGCCGGACCGCGTGGCCTACGTGTCATGGATCGATTTCGTCTCCAACGCGTGGGACACGGCAATCGTCGGCAAAGACATCGACAGCGCGATTGTTTACTACTGGGGCTACGCGGCCCCGCTCACACTCGCTGCCGGCGCGACTGCCAATGTTCGCCAATACGTATCAACGGTCGCGGGCTCCATTGGCGTCAACACCAGCACCACCAAGACGCTCGACGAATACGTCTATAACCCACTTAACTATTACTTTCTGACCTCGCGCGACGCCGACAAAGCGGCCCTTGACGCGGCCCCCGGATGGGCGCGCACGGGCCAATCGTTCGTCGCGCTGTCCGACGCCGATCCCGGCACTCGCGGCATCACGCGCTACTACTTCGATGGGGTCGCGAAAGGCCAGTCGCGCGGCAGCCACTTCTACACGCTAGTCGCCAGTGAAAAGACGGCGTTGGGCGGCCTCAATCCGACCAATCAGCCACTGCCGCGATTGCCGTACGATGAAGGCATCGATTCGTACGCTTATCCACCGCTGGTGGAAGGTGTGGGTGGCAGCTGCGCAGCAGCGCAGAAGCCGATGTATCGCGTTTTTCGCGGGCAAGCGCGCTTCCCCGATGACCCGAATCATCGACTCACCACCAGCATCACGCTGTACAACCAGTACGTTTCACTGGGATGGGACGGTGAAGGTGTAAAGATGTGTGTGCCGAACTGACAGGTTGACCGCCGATGTGCCCGACGAGGCCACCTCATCATAAGTCCTGATTAGTTACGTGCCTCAGACAGGCAGAGTACACGTCGAGGCAGGGGCGCGGTTAGGATGGCGGCGTGGATAAGTCGTGGCACCATCGCGGGCAGATCGTAGCGACGGTTAAAGCGATAGGCAAACTCAGCAAGGTAGCGATGGGCGTATTTAGGGCGCCTCTAATAATTCATTTGTGGGGCGCATTGTGTCGTCGCGCGGTGCTCGCGCTTTTGCCAAATGAGCTCACGTACCAGGGCGTACGCTCCGGTTGCTGCGCTCCGGGCTCCTAACACTGCATCCCCAAAAATGAATTATTAGAGGTGCCCTTGATAGCCGCAGTCCAAGCACTCCCAGATACGACGACTGTTGACGGTGAGCGCAAAGCGCTTGCAGCTGCAACGCGAGCACACAAACCCCTCGGGTCAGCGAGCGGCCACCCAGTGCGCCTCGCACAGCGCGTCGGTGCCGTAAAGCTTCAAGAATTCAGCCAAAGATAGGCCATGTTGAAATTGAACCCGATTCATCGCCATGTTGAAACCCCAGTCTAGATGCGGCTCGCCGCGATACTGAATATGTATACAGCATATGCTGGGCGCTTGTC
>JAYVNO010000296.1:0-8515 GCA_043758415.1 Burkholderiales bacterium | reverse complement strand
TTTTGGGCAATATCTCGATATTGCCGCTGCAAAACAGTCAAAATCTGCCCTCGGGCGGGCGAATTTTCGCTACGATGTTTCAAACCCGACAGACTCCTGGGAGCCTGATGACCGCGACACACGATGCGCTGAGCGCACCCTATGTCCAAGCCTTTATCCGCTGGCAATCGAGCTTGCATGTTAGCCCGCGCTTTGAGCAATCGGTGGAGTGCGATTTCGGAACGGTTGGGGTTCTGTGGCAAGTGCGAATCAGGTATCAGCTTTACGCTGAAAGGTTTGTTATATAAGGGATAAACGCTTGTTACTTAAGGAGTCGAGTAACTCATATAATGACTGCCAAGCCCAGTGCACGCGTCATTTAGCAAAAAAGCTGTAAGTCAATTTTCGGCGCGCAAATGAAAAAACTTCGCGCGTGCAACTCTGATAGTTTCACGCAGTTATTACTCAGTTAACCAAAGATGACCGGTTCGGCAGACGCCCTCTCCCCCAGAGAGAGGGCGTCAAACCGGTGGACAAAGAACACATTTGGTTGACTGCTTAGTAGCTTTCGGTTTGTCCCCAGTCAAAATCGCGCCCGCGCATCCACCCGCGCCACGCGTGACAACAAATAGTCGACCTCGGCTTTTGCCGTCGCGGATAGCGCAGCACCCGGTTTGCGCAGTGTGTCGTGCGCAATGATTCCGCGTTTCATCATCACGTATTTGCGAACCGCGAGACCTGGGCCAGGCTGTTGTTCGTAGCGAATCAAAGGCAGGTGAGCGTCGAACAAATCATGCGCTTCATCGCGCTTGCCAGTAGCCGATAAGCGCACCACATCGGCCAGCATGTCGGGGAAACAATAGCCGGTGTTCGCACCATCGGCGCCGCGCTCCATTTCGAAATCGAGGAACAGTGCGTTGTTGCCACACAGGATTGAGATGTGACGCATCGAGCCGTCCGCCTCGTAGCCGCGCAGGGTGGAAATTTTGTCGAGACCGGGCCAGTCTTCGTGCTTGAGCATCACGCAGGCCGGGTTCTCAATCACGATGCGGCGAATCACAGCTGGCGTCATCTGAACGCTAAACGTCAGCGGATAGTCCTGAATCACGAACGGTACGTCGCCACCGATTGCTTCACTTGCCTGCCGGTAATAGGTCGCGATCTGGTCGTCGGTGCGTAACGTGTTCGGCGGCGCGATCATCACGCCAGCCGCGCCCGCGTTCATCACGTCATGCGTGAGCGCGCGCATCGCCGCGAAACCGGGCGCGGATACGCCCACGATGATCGGCAATCCTGACGCGCGATTGATGACGCGGCGCACGACATCCACAGATTCCGCATGTTCGAGCTTAGGCGCTTCGCCAAGCTGACCCAGCACCGTGATGCCGGTCATGCCGCTGGCGATGAAAAAGTCAGTCATACGGTCAATAGACGCGTTGTCGATCGCGCCGTCAGGCAGAAACGGCGTGGGGGCGATAACGATCACGCCAGACGCGGTGGACGTAAGTTTCGGCATGGCTTCAATCCCCTTTGATATTGCCATCTTTGATGACCTGCGTCCACATCGCAACTTCTGCGCGAATGGCGTGCGCGGCTTGCTCCGGCGTCGTGTACGTTGCGTTCGCACCCTGCGCGAGCATCGAGTCCTTCACGTCTTGTTGTTCCAGAATACCTTTGAGCGTGGCGTTCAGTTTGGCGATGATCGGCGCGGGCGTTCCGGCGGGCGCGAGGATGCCGAACATTGAGCTCACGTCAAATCCTTTGAGCCCCGCTTCAGGTGCGGTCGGTACGCCGGGCAATGAGGGAATGGCGATCGTCGTGGCGGTCGCCAGCGCACGCAGCTTGCCCGCTTTGACGTGGCCGTGCGCAGCGGGCGCAGTCTCGATCATCATTTGCACTTGGCCGCCAATCAAGTCAGTCATTGCCGGACTGCTGCCTTTGTACGGCACATGCAACAGCTTCACGCCGACCAGTCGCTGAAACATTTCGCCTGCCAAATGCTGCGGCGACCCATTGCCGCTTGATGCGTAAGTGATGCTGCCGGGGTTCGCTTTGGCGAGGGCGATGAGCTCAGCAAGCGTGGTTGCCTTGACCCCCGGATTGACAACAAAAGCGAGCGGCACGCGCCCGACGATAGCCACTGGCGCAAAGCTCTTTTCCATATCAAATTGCGCGGTCGACGCAGATAGAACGCTGCTGATGGAATGACTGGTCAGCGCACCCATGAGCAGGATGTAACCGTCCGGTTTTTCCTTGGCGACAATGGCTGCGCCGAGGTTGCCAGTGGCACCGGCGCGGTTGTCGACCACCACCGTTTGCCCCAGCGCCGCGCCAAGCTTTTGTGCCATCACGCGACCAATCACGTCGGTCGCACCGCCCGGTGGATAGGGCACGATGAGCCTGATCGGTTTGTCCGGATACTGCGCGAAGGCGGAGCTGGTCGCCAGCGTTAACGTGGTCGCGACGCTGGCAACGACGCAGCCCATCATCGCCGCTCGTGAAAAAAATGAGTGTGCTTGCATGAAAGGTGCCTCTGCGTAGATTACTGAATGAGCCTGTGAGTATCCTATGCAATCAAACCTGACGCCCGTCAACAGCCACGCAAACGGAACGCCGCCTCAATCCGATCTGTCCACGGCACCAGCATATTGGCATGCGCGTTCTACGTTCTATGTCGGCGGGAAGGCGTGGGGAATTTTCAGCGTGACTTGTTGCGCCTACGATGCGGTTGATGCGCAGGCGATTCTGAGGGCATGGGCTTGCCACGCTACTGAAAGGACTCTAGAACGGGCAAGGGTCAAGTAAATCAACATGGCGTGTGGGGCTTTTGAGTGTCATAAGATACCAGTCACAAAATTTTCACACACGTTCATGTTTGATCGTATTCGCGAAGACATCGCCGCCATCCGCAGCAAAGACCCTGCAGCCACGTCGGCTCTCAACGTCTGGCTGTCGTATCCCGGCTTCCACGCCATCCGTTTTCATCGCGTCGCCAACGTAATGTGGCGCGCTGGTTTCAAAACGTTGGGCCGCTGGGTGTCGCACTGTTCGCGCTTTTTCACTGGCATCGAGATTCATCCGGGTGCGTTCATCGGTCGTCGCGTATTCATCGATCATGGCATGGGCATCGTCATTGGCGAGACCGCCGAGGTGCATGACGATTGCACCATTTACCAGGGCGTCACGCTCGGCGGCACCTCGCTTGAGCGCGGAGCCAAGCGCCATCCCACATTAGCCCGTGGCGTGGTCGTGAGCGCGGGAGCCAAGGTGCTCGGCAGCTTCACCGTCGGTGAGGGCGCGACCGTGGGCTCCAATTCAGTGGTGCTCAAAGCGGTGCCGCCCGGCGCTACGGCGGTCGGCATTCCGGCGCGCATCATCACCGCTGAAACGAAAGAAAATCGTGAATCGACGGCGCAGAAAATTGGCTTTTCCGCGTACGGAATTTCCGCTGATCTGGACGACCCGCTGGTGCAGGCGATTCACAAGCTGCTCGATCACAGCGCCGCGCAGGATGCACGGCTGAATGCCATCTGCGCGGCGCTGGCGAAGCAGGGCGTGGACTGCGCATTGCTCGGCGGAATGCCGGTGGACGCGAAGGCAATTGAGAAATTGGTGGACGCCGATTGAACGGTCGCCGCTCGGTGCGACTCCTGACGCGGGTTGGGCTTCGGCAAAGCGGTGCATGGTATTAGCGTACTCGTCGCGACAGTTCGCGTGGCTGGCTCCGGCAGCACGCAGGTGCGATGGTTGCAATGGCGCGTCGCACGCCCAAAACATTTTGCATCGGTATCCCCCAATTCCATGCTAACCATACGTCAACTTTCGCAGAAATCTGATGTCAAATTTCATCGCAATGTAGGCACCGCATGAAGGCCTCGGGCAACGCAGGCTCGACTGGCCGTCGTGCTGCGAAGGCAGCATCCGTTTAGTATGATTTGGCATAAGAAAACGCCAACAGGGCGGGGTTCGAGCGTGCAGCGCAACATAAAATGGTAACAATTAAAACTTCTGCAAGAAACACCGCTGTGGACATGACCGTAAATCCCGCTATTCCCGAAGCCGTTGCCAATGCTGGTGGCCCAACCGAAGCCGATGCCCTCATCATCGGCGCGGGTCCTGTGGGTCTGTTTCAGGTATTCGAACTAGGCCTGCTCGAGATTAAGGCGCACGTAATCGACTCGCTTACGCAGGCGGGCGGACAGCCGATTGAGCTGTATCCCGACAAGCCGATTTACGACATTCCGGCGATTCCGGTGTGTACCGGCCAAGAGCTGACGACGAGCCTGCTCAAGCAGTGCGAGCCGTTCAAGCCGACGTTCCATCTGGGGCAAGAGGTGAGCCTGGTTGCCAAACGCGAAGACGGTCGCTTTGATGTGGCGACTGTCGCAGGCACCCACTTCATCACCAAAACGATTTTTATCGCCGGGGGCGTCGGTGCCTTTCAGCCGCGTAAGCCCAAGGTTGAGGGCCTGACCCAGTTTGAAGCCAACGGCCAGCTCGCGTACCGCGTTCGCGACCCGCAGCAGTATGCTGGCAAGCAGGTGGTGATCCTGGGTGGCGGCGATTCTGCGCTCGACTGGGCGCTGGCTTTGCAGCCGATTGCAGCCAGCGTTTCGCTGATCCACCGCCGCGATGAGTTCCGCGCTGCGCCCGCCAGCGTCGCCAAATTACGGGCGTTGTCCGACGCGCACGAGATGATGCATCTCACCGGTCAGGTGACCGGGTTTGAGGCTGAAGACGGCGTGTTGAAAGAGGTGAAAGTCACCAGTCTTGACGGCGTCACGCGGCGCCTGCCACTCGACAACCTGCTCGCGTTTTTCGGCCTGTCGCCACGACTGGGGCCGATTGCTGAATGGGGCCTCGACATTGAGCGCCGTCAGGTCAAGGTCGATACCGAGAAGTTCGAGACGAGCATTTCCGGCATCTTTGCTGTCGGCGACATTAACACTTATCCGGGTAAAAAGAAGCTGATTCTCTCGGGCTTTCATGAAGCTGCGCTCGCAGCGTTTGGCGCCGCAAAATACATCTTCCCGGATAAAAAAGTCACACTGCAATACACCACGACAAGCACCAAGCTGCACCATGTGCTTGGCGTTGAATCGCCGGTGTTTTCCTAGACGCAGGTTCTGTAAGAGCGGCTCTGCCGCGACCCGAGCCAGAGAAAACGCCAGGCGCGAACGCGCGGCCAGCATGGTCGCGGCAGAGCCGCTCCTACACAAGCGACGTGGACGATTGTGCTGATTCCAAAAGACTAACTCAATCGTTCATGCTCATTACCCTCGAGTCGGTCGATCAACCCGACATCATCCAACTCATCAGCGACCTCGATGCCTATCAAGGCGCGCTCTACCCGCCCGAGAGCAACTACCACCTGAGCGTCGAGGCGCTCAAAGCAGCCAACGTGCTGTTTGCCGTCGCGCGTGACGATGCGCGGGTCGTTATTGGCTGCGGCGCGGTGGTGCTTTTCGACGACTACGGCGAATTAAAGCGCATGTTCGTGCCCCCCGCACAACGCGGACGCGGCGTCGCCAAGGCCATCATCACGTATCTCGAAGCACACGCCGTGCAACGCAACTGCCTGTTGCTACGGCTAGAAACCGGCATCCATCAACCCGAAGCGCACGGCCTCTATGCGCGCGCCGGTTACCAGCGACGCGGGCCGTATGGCGACTATCCCGATGATCCGCTGAGCGTGTTTATGGAAAAGAAATTCGGCGAAGTGACGTAGCGCGTCGGTGCTAAAACACCTGTTGAGCGTTTTCCACGCATCACAAAAACAGGGAGGCTCCATGAATATTTTCCGTACGCTGGTAGTCACCAGCGCAGTCTGTCTTTGCGCCTCGGGCGTCACATCCACCTACGCGCAGGCACCCACGTCGGTGGTCGCGTCCGCGCAGGCAGCCATGATGACCGAGAAGAAAGTGTTCTCGATGCCGAGTTACACCACGTTCGGCGGCAAGACGATCAAGAACGTGTAATTTTGCGCTCGATTTGTCCAGATTTTGCGCGCGATTTGGCAGTAACCGAACTCGCTGCCAAATCGAACGCAAAACAGTTTCGGGGGTAATCGGTTAAATCTAGCGGGAACCGCGCTACGATAAGGTTTTAACCGATGGAGCCACCCATGAAGCTGCAAATTGCACTCGTTTTGTTGGGTTTTTGTTCGCTCGCCCGCGCTGAAATCTACAAATGGGTCGATCCGGCCACCGGGGCCGTGGAGTTCACGAACCAACCGAAACGAGGTGCTACACAGATGCACTCTGGGGACAGCCCTGAAGAATTGACGGGGCGAGTTAATCTCGCGAAAGCTGCCGCCGAACTCAACAAAAGATGGCCGGGAGCTTGCGTCTTGATATCGAGCGACCGCTGGACGTGCTTCCCGCGCGTTGGAATGATGGTCAACACGCATGACTTTATTCTCGATCTGATGCCCGTGGGATTTAGCGAAGACGCGAGAGGGAAAGTGGAACATTATCGTCGCGCTAGCTGCCGAGTGACAGCCAGGAAGAAACTGATCATCGCCGTAGCCTGTTGAACTTGACAAGCTGTCAAATCGGTCGCGAAATCCGTTTCGGTGCTGAAAACACCCAAAAAAGCGGCGGTCGCCACCGACACGGCGAACTCCGACCATGACGAACCCCTGCGAGCCTAGGCCCGCGTTGGCATCGCTTATGGCCGGGAGTAACGGGTAATGCAAGAGCCTTTTCGGAGGTAAACGCCCGTTGCTGGACCCGCTTTTCCAGTTTTTCAGCTCCCGGCCGCCCGTCTGTAACGGGCGTTCTCTGAAAAGGAAACTAAAGTGACCAACGACCTGATCCCCTACGTGGCCGCTGCCGCCAGCTTCGTGCAAATTGCCGATGGCCAGCTCGTAACTACTAGCGTCCAAGTGGCTGACTTCTTCGGACGCCGCCACGACAACGTGCTGAAAGCGATCAACGGACTAGAAACCAGCAGCGGCTTTCGACGCCTCAATTTTGAGGAGCCCGCGTAGGTCGGAACGCTTGCGGTTCCGACGGATGACTGCATCGAAGCTACGCAGGCTAGCGAACCAACTTGTCGTAATCGGCGTGTGAGCCAACCCAGACCCACAAAAAAACCGTCATCGACTTCGAGCGCAAGCGCACGGTGATGAATGCCGACGCGCGCGGACCAAAATTTGCCGACTTGCTTGAACTGTAGTGACGGGTGATGTCTGTTGAGCCGAAGCAACTCAAAGTTTTTGTCGGCAAGAGCGCGCGCCTCAGTGGGCAGCGCTTCGTAGCTTGCCCAAAACCGGTTCGTTGCGCTATGCCGCACTGTGCGTCACAGCGGCTTTGTTGTTCCGGCGTTATGTTCTGCCAGCGACTCGGCAATCAGCGAATCCAGCGCACCCGAATCCGAATCGGCGGCAATTTGGCGATCCCAGCGCAGATGCTCGTACTCGAAAAACCACGCACGCAACGCAGCAAACGACGAGTTGTCGAGATGTTGAATCTGGTTCTCGATAGCTTCAACGTTGGTCATGATGATGAAATTGTTGCGAGGCGTAATTCGATTTTAACGACGTAGTCGCAGTGAGACGAAATGGAATCATGGAATCGTTGCGTCACCAGCCCTTGATTCCGCTGCGCTGCATCGAGGCTACGACGCCTATGGTTTTGTCCAGTCAACAATCCGCAATCCCGCTACGCGACGAAACTCCTTCGTGTTGTTGGTTACCAGCGTCAGGTCAAGCGCGAGCGCGTGGGCGGCGATCAACGTATCAAGCGGGCCGATCGTTTTGCCCTTTGCATCGAGTGCTGCGTTCACGCGACCGTAGGTTTGCGTGGCAGCTTCATCAAACGGCGCGATTTCGAGCGCGGACAAAAATTGTGTCAACGCTTTGGCGTTTTTCGCAGACGCTGACTTTTCGACGCCGAACCACAATTCGCTTGCCGCGATACTTGAAATGCCGATGCCTTCCGTTGCGTGTGCTCTCAATGCGTCCAAAACGGAAGGTGTTTGCTGACGAATAACAAAGGCGCAAATGTTGGTGTCGAGCATGTAGCGCATCGGGCGCTACCAGTCTGTGCGCGTGTCGCTATGCGTGGGTTGCGTGCGCTCGGGAAATGCGTCGAACATTTCGAGCGACGCGATCAAATCCTCGATGCCGGGGCGTTTGAGCGGGCGCAGGATCACCGCGTCACCGCGCTTGCTGATGCTTACCTCGGTCGCATTGTCGAAACGAAATGCTTTTGGTAAGCGCACCGCTTGACTGGCACCGTTGCTGAAGAGTTTGGCCGTATTCATGTTGGCGATGGATAAATAAAATATATGCAAGAGTATATATTTTTTGAGGCCGCGTTGCGCGGTAGGAGGGTAGGTCGGAACGCTTGCAGTTCCGACGGATGACACTATTTCTGCCAACGCTTTTGTCGGAACCGAAAGCGTTCCGACCTACGACACTTCGCCCTAAACGCTAGTAGTTCGTTTCACCAAAACACTGACATGAAATCGCGTCTTTTTCCGCCATGCTGCGTTGCCCAACCTTGCCGTACTTCAGTACGGCTGCGGCTGT
>JAYVNO010000295.1:0-2717 GCA_043758415.1 Burkholderiales bacterium | reverse complement strand
CGTCTTCAATGCAGCCGCCGGAAACCGAGCCGATCACCTGCCCGTCGTCGCGAATCGCCATCATCGCGCCGACCGGACGCGGCGCGCTGCCCCACGTGTGCACGACGGTGCCAAGCGTTGCACGGCGGCCTTGTTCAGTCCAGACGAGAGTGGTTTTGAGTACGTCGAGATCGAGGTTGTCCATGAGTATTGCCTGTGAATGTCGATGAGGATTTGGGGATTTGATTTCACTACGCAAGACGCGTGCGCGATAATTTCCGCATGACAGCATAGCGGGCATTGAAATTGCTACCGCTCCGCGTAATTTTAAAAATACCGTAACAGGAGATTCACTGATGCCGCTTTCAGATGCCCGATATTGTCTGCCGATGCTTGTTCTCGCCTCGTTGAGTGCAAACACGATTCAGGCGCAAGCCCCCGCTGCGGTGACGGTTGCCCCCGTCGTGGTCACGGCGACGCGTAAGGTGGCTGATCCGTTCAACTTACCGATGGCGGTGAACGTGGTGGATGCCGAGGCGATCAGCGAGGGGCAATTGCAGGTGAACGTGTCGGAATCGTTGCAACGGGTGCCCAGCGTCAATGCGCAAAATCGCAACAACTATGCGCAGGATGTGCAACTGTCAGTGCGCGGATTTGGCGCACGGTCGAGCTTTGGCGTGCGCGGCATCAAGCTCTACACCGACGGCGTTCCCGCGAGTCAGCCGGATGGGCAGGGTCAGGTGTCGCATTTTTCGCTGGGCAGCGCGGAGCGAATCGAAGTATTGCGCGGGCCGTTTTCGGCGTTGTACGGTAATGCGGCGGGCGGCGTGATTCAAGTGTTCACCGAATCGGGCGTGTCGCCGCCCACGGTCACTGCGACCGTGGTTGCGGGCTCGAGCAACACCTTGCGCTTCGGGCTCAAGGCCAATGGTCGCCAGGGCGCGGTGGGTTACGTCGCGCAAGTGGATCGTTTCGAAACCGACGGCCCACGGCCACATAGCGCGGCGATTCGGCTCGGCGCGAATGCCAAGCTCGACGTGCAATTGGGCGAGGCGACGACGCTGACCGTGCTCGGCAACCACGTCAATCTTCCTGGTGCGCAAGACCCGTTGGGCCTGACTAAAGCAGAGTTCGATGCCAACGCGCGACAGGTCAATCCGCTGGCGTTGCAGTTCGACACGCGTAAGGACGTTGAGCAAACGCAAGGCGGCGTGCGCGTCAATCACAAGCTGAATGCGCAGCAAGCGGTGGAACTAGTGGTGTACACCGGTGAGCGCGCGGTGCGGCAGTTTCAGGCGATCCCGGTGGCCACACAAGCGCCCGCGACGCATCCCGGCGGCGTGATCGATTTTGATCGCAATTATTACGGTGTTGATGCGCGATTTGTGCAGTCGGGCGATTGGGGAAATGTGGCGGTGGGTGTTTCGTCCGATGTGCTCAACGAGAACCGTCGTGGCTACCAAAATTTCATCGGAACTGCGTTGGGCGTGCTCGGTGCTTTACGTCGCGACGAGAAAAACAAACTCACGGCCGCCGACGGCTACGTGCAGGGCGAGTGGCGCGTGCTTCCCTGGCTGCCGAACGCCAGCATCCACGCCGGCGTTCGGACGAGCAGCGTCAAACTCACCAGTGCCGACAAATACATTGTCACCGGAAATGGTAACGACAGCGGCAGCACCCGCTACAGCGCGACATTACCAACGCTCGGCGCGAGCTTTCGGATTATGCCTGCGCTGACGTTGTATGCGAGTGCGGGGCGCGGCACGGAAACGCCGACGTTGAACGAGCTTGCCTATCGCCCGCCGGGCAGCACACCGACCACCGGCCTCAATCTGTCTTTGCTACCGGCGAAGAGTGACAGCGTCGAACTCGGAGCCAAGTGGCGACGCGACGGGGTTGCTGCAGAACTCGCTTTTTTCGACACAAAAACGAAGGACGAAATCGTCGTCGTATCGAATAGCGGCGGTCGTTCCGCATTCGCCAACGCAGGCCGCACGCAACGACGTGGCGTTGAACTGTCGACGCGCGCACAAGTGATCCCCGGCGTGCAATGGGAACTCGCGGCGAACACGTTAGAAGCGCGCTATCGCGACGGTTTCAAAACCTGTGGCGCACCGCCGTGCAGCGCACCTGCAGTCGTCGTCACAGCAGGCAATCGCTTGCCCGGCGTGCCTGACCGCGCCGCATGGACGGAATTGAAATGGACGCACGCGAGCGGCGTGTACGCAGCCGCAGAAGTGAAATATCAAGGGCGAATTTTCGCCAACGACGTAGGCACTGAATGGGCTGAGGCGGTGACGTTGCTAGGCGCACGCATCGGCATACAACAGCAATGGCGCGGGGCAAAGTGGAGTGCGTTTCTGCGCGGCGACAACCTGAGCGGTAAGACGTACGCCGGCACGGTGATCGTCAACGAGGCGAATCGACGGTACTTTGAACCTGCGGCGGGAAGGACTTGGTTAGCGGGCGCAAGTGTGGCGATCGCTTGGTAGTCATTGGGTTGGGGAGGCGCAACGAATATTCGGGCCGCAATTAGTGCGCCTGCGCTGCGGCTGTCAGCAATGATATTTTCAATAAAATGGCGGTCAGCTTTACGCTGAAAGCACCATTTAACCGAGATTTTTCATTAGCTCACATTTCTATAGATCCGGCACGCTTTATAAATGAACTTTTGATAGTTTTTGCGGTCGAAAGTTTATGGAAAAAGAAGATGCCCGCAAGCAGTCGCGAGAAGTACT
>JAYVNO010000294.1:0-24261 GCA_043758415.1 Burkholderiales bacterium | reverse complement strand
CGTTGATGGCGGCGTTCGCGTAGCGCATCTTGCGTCGTTAAAAAGCCCGCTTCAGCGGGCTTTTTTCTATCAATGATTTGTCGTGCGTGATGCGTTTTGTAGGGTGGGCACCCCGTGCCCACCAAACGCTGGCAAACGAACCAGCCTCTTGCGCGAAGCGACGGTGGGCACGGGGTGCCCACCCTACCCGGTTGCACTCTATGCGGTTTACCGGTAATCGGTATAAAATGCGGCCATGATCAAATCATTTGACTGCGACGAAACGGCTCAGTTGTTTGCAGGCAAGCGAGTGAAACGATTTGCCAATATTGCTAGCGCCGCTACGCGTAAACTGCAACAGCTTGATAGCGCCGTCACGCTTGACGCAATGAGAGTGCCGCCCGGCAATCGGCTTGAGGCGCTGAATGGCGACCGTCGCGGTCGACACAGCATTCGTATCAACGATCAATGGCGCGTTTGTTTTATATGGAAAACTGATGGCGTACACAATGTTGAGATCATGGACTATCACTAATTACGCAAAGGCCGAATATGAAAAAAACCATCTCCGCCCCGAAGAATGCAATGCGTCCTGTGCATCCCGGAGAAGTGTTACGCGAGGATTACCTGAAGCCGCTGGGCTTAAGCGCAAACGCGTTGGCCGTAGCGCTTAAGGTGCCCGCTTCACGCATCAACGACATCGTGCTTGAGCGACGTGGCGTGACAGTCGACACGGCTATGCGCATCGTACGTTATTTCGGCGGCGATGTACAAAGCTGGATGAATCTGCAAACTGCCTTCGAGATCAAAGTGGCCGAGAAGCAGATTGCCAAGAAAGTATTGGCTGAGATTCAGCCTTTGGCTGCATGATAGTGGCCGTTCTCATGGCCATGCCGTGCGTAGCGATGTTGTTCTGGTTGCTCGTACGCCAATAGCGCATGCCCACCCTGTACCACTGCATAAGCGCCCGTTCCTTCCGCGTCCTGTGGATGCTCGAAGAGCTTCGTTTGCCTTACGAGCTGCGCATGCTCGCCTTCCCGCCGCGGGCGCATGACAAATCGTTTCTTGAGCTGAATCCGCGCGGTACGGTGCCGTTGTTTATTGACGGTGAAACGCGGATGACGGAGTCGGCGGCGATTTGTGAATACTTGGCGTTGCGGCATTCGCCGGGAGCGCTGAACGTCGCTGCGAGTGAGCGTGATTATGGCGACTACCTGAACTACTTGCACATGAGCGATGCAACGCTGACGTTTCCGCAAACGCTGGTGTTGCGTTACTCGCGTTTCGAGCCTCCCGAGCGATTGCAGCCGCAGGTGGCCGACGATTACGGCAAGTGGTTTCTGTCGCGTTTGCGTACGCTGGAGCCGCATCTGGCTGCGAACGAATTTCTCTGCGCCGGACGATTCACGGCGGCGGATGCGGCGGTTGGCTATGCTTTGATGCTGGCCGAATTGCTCGGCTTGCATGAACGTTTCACGCCTGCGGTTGCGCAGTATTGGCAGCGGTTGCAAACGCGGGACGGATTCGTCCGTGCGATGGTTGCACAGGACGCCGCAGCTCGCGAGCAGGGCGTTTCTACGCGGCCTGCAACTGCTGCCCTGTGAACTTTGCGCGGCGGAATCCGTCTCAGGTAGACTTTTGCCTGTAAACCATGACCTACTCCCTTCGATTTCGCCGCTTTGCATTGCTGCTTCTGAGCCTGACGCTCAGCACGCAAGCTATGGCTGTGGTGTCGTTTGGGGCGTGTCATCAGGTGAAGGCGTTGTTGTCTGCCGCGCATCTCACGGTTGGCACTGACGCAGAGCAATATGCACAGCCCAACACGGTTGCCGTGACGCATCACAGCCATGACCGCAACACGCATCATGGCGACGCTGCTCATGACAGTGAGTCCAGCGATAGTTCGAAGACCGAGAAAAGCCGCGTCAAGTGTGCTGCCTGTGCCGGGTGCCACTTATGCAGCGCTGTTTTACCTGCGGAAAACGTGGTCGCAGACATTCCCAAAACGGGACTCACTGCCTTTCCTGAGTTCACTGTTCCTCGCGTACGCAATGTCGCGACCGGTTTAGAGCGACCGCCACGAGCCTGACCACAACGTAACCCGTCGTGACCGCGTCATGACGGGCTTACAGGCTCGTTCACGCTGCATTTGCAGCGTGCCCATCGACTGAATGCACCGCCCGTTGCTACAGAGCGCGGTGCTTTTCGAGGCTTTTTAGGATACTTATGTTGCAAATTTTGCCCCGCTATCCGGGTGGCTTGCGCGTTGCACGCGTACGGGCGATGTTCGTCGTCAGTGTGCTGCTGAGCGCTGGCACCACTCAAGCGCAAGTCGCTCACGGCCATTCGTCGCTTTCGCGTCCTGCCGCGACGCTCGTCACTGGTTCCCCGGCGACGGTCGCTGCGTCGCCGCTACCCTTGACGGTCGCTGCGTCGCCGCTACCTTTTGAGTCGACGCTTTTACGCTACAAGCCCATGACTGATCAAAAGCTCGGGTCGTGGCGTGACGCTAACGATACGGTCACGCGCATCGGTGGTTGGCGCAGCTACCTGAAAGAGGTGCAAACGCCCGATGCCAAGACGACCACTCCTGCGGCCTCATCTGCCACACCTGCCACACCCGCAGCCGCGAATCCGCACGCGGGCCACGGAGTCAAACCATGACTGCACAATTTGCACTCAGGCATGGACATCAGGGCGAGGTAGGCAAGCCTAAGCGTCTGGTACTTACACTGACCGTAGCGGGCATATTGCTTTTAGCGGGATGCGCCACCGTGGACATCAATCAATCGGTCGCGCGCACCAATCAGGAGGCGCGCGATTTCACCAGCGGCAAGCTGAATCTTGCGCAGTCTGATGTACACCGAGCGGCGTTGCAAAGCAGCGCAAATGCACTGCTTTCGAAACCGCTGACTCAGGATGACGCTGTGCATCTGGCGTTGATCAACAGCCCCGCGATGCAGGCGATGTTGGCGCAAAGTTGGGCAGATGCTGCGAACGCCGCACAGCTCGGGCGTTTACCGAATCCTGTTCTGACGCTGGAGCGACTGCGCTTGCCGCTGGAAACGGATATCGGTCGCATGCTGGCGTTCGGTTTGCTTGATGTCTTGACTTTGCCGCAACGCTACAGGACGGCTAGTGCGAGGGTTGAGCAGGCGCAGTTGCAATTGACAACCGACGTCGTTGAAAAGGCTACACAGGTGCGGCAAGCGTGGGTCGCAGCACTCGCTGCCAAGCAGTCGCTCACCTACGCGCAGCAGGTGAGCGATTCGGCGGAGGCCAGCGCGGAGCTTGCGCGCCGCATGCTCGCCGTCGGCAATTTCAACAAGCTGCAGCGCGCGCGACAGCAGGCTTTCTACGCCGATGCGGCGACGCAGCTCGCGAACGCTTCACATACGGCGACCGCCAGTCGCGAGGCGCTGGTTCGCGTGCTCGGGTTGACCGATGTGCAGGCGCAACAGTTGCAATTGCCCGAACGACTGCCGGACCTTCCTGCGAGCGCGCGGACGGGTGAAGACGTGAGTACCGCCGCAAGTCGCGGACGACTCGACATCAAGATGGCGCAGGCAGCGTTGAATGCGACCGCCGTTGCGCAAGGGCTCAGTGCGATCACCAGTTTTACCGACATCGAACTGAGCGTGATTCGCAACACCAGCATCGAGCGCGCCGACGGTCATCGCACCAACGCACGCGGTTTTGAGGTTGCCGTGAAGTTGCCGATATTTGATTGGGGTGGGTTGCAGCGTGATGCGATGAGCGCGCAGATGCTTGCCGCTACAAACCGGTTAGAGGCCACGGTGCGCGCTGCGGGATCGAATCTGCGCGAGAGCTATTCGGCCTATCGAACGACCTACGACATCGCTAAGCATTACCGCGATGAAATCGTGCCGTTGCGCAAGTTGATAGCGGACGAAAACCTGCTTCGCTACAACGGCATGATCATCGGCGTGTTTGAGTTGCTCGCCGATTCGCGTGATCAGATATCGAGCGTGATCGCGGCGATCAACGCGCAGCAGCAATTCTGGATGGCAGACGCTGCCTTGCAGTCATCAATCATGGGCAAACCAATGATGATGCAGAGCATGAGCGCCGCGTCAGCGACGGGTGGAGGCGGCGATGCGCAGCACTAGCAAATTCACCGGTAGGAGCGGCTCTGCCGCGACCACCTACGCACTGCCTATCACGTTGGGTCGCGGCAATGTCGCCCCTACAAAAACAAGTATTGATGCGAGAGAAACAACATGAGTTCACGTCGAGATTTTCTACGTTCGGCAGGGCTGGCGAGCATCGCCGGTGGAGCCGTGGCTGCGGCCTCGGTCAGCCGCGTTGCGATGGCGGCACTGCCCGAACCGGTCATGCAAATGAAGCCGGACACTATGCCACCACTGGTGCCGAAATCAGGGCGACCTTACAACCCCGTCGTCACTTTGAATGGCTGGACGTTGCCGTGGCGCATGAATAACGGTGTCAAGGAATTTCACCTTGTGGCGGAGCCCGTGGTGCGCGAAATGTGCGAGGGCTTCAAAGCGCATTTGTGGGGCTACAACGGGCAAAGCCCGGGGCCGACCATCGAGGTGGTGGAGGGGGATCGCGTGCGTATTTTTGTCACCAACAAACTCGGTGAAGTGACCAGCGTGCATTGGCACGGACAACGATTGCCCAATGGCATGGACGGCGTTACGGGCCTCAATCAGCCGGGTATTGAGCCCGGAAAAACCTTTGTTTACGAATTCGTAGCGCGTCGTCCCGGCACCTTCATGTATCACCCGCATGCGGATGAAATGGTGCAGATGGCGATGGGCATGATGGGCTTCTGGATCACGCATCCGAAGGAAAAACATCCGCTAATCGACGACGTGGATCGCGATTTCGTCTTCCTGCTCAACTCGTATGACATTGATCCCGGTGCCTACACACCGAAGATCATGACCATGGTGGATTTCAATTTGTGGACATGGAACAGCCGCGTGTTTCCGGGCATCGATTCGCTCAACGTTCGGTTGAATGACAAGGTGCGCATCCGCATCGGCAATCTGACCATGACCAACCACCCGATTCATCTGCATGGTCACGAATTTTTGATCACTGGTACCGATGGTGGCCCGACACCAAAGTCAGCGCGCCAGTACGAAGTCACCACCGACGTTGCGGTCGGGCAAATGCGTCAGATTGACTTCTTGGCCGATGAGCTGGGGGACTGGGCGTTTCATTGTCACAAGAGTCATCACACGATGAACGCGATGGGCCACAACGTGCCGACGATGATTGGTGTCGACCATCGCGGCGTGGCCAAAAAAATCACCAGCCTGATACCGGACTACATGGTGATGGCCGAGCGCGGCATGCACGACATGACTGAGATGGAAATGCCGCTGCCCGACAACACTGCGCCAATGATGACCGGCACTGGGCCGTTCGGCTCGGTGGGGATGGGCGGTATGTTCAGTATGGTCAAGGTGCGCAAGGAGCAAAAACCGGGCGACTACTCTGATCCGGGTTGGTACACGCATCCGCCCGGCGAGGTGGCGTTTGAATGGACGGGCCCGCTGCCGGATCCAGCGCGCTTTAAGGCCGAAGGCAAGGGCGCAATGCCGGTCGAACGCATGCCAGCCAAAAAGGTGGAGGTGCAGGTTCGCAAGCCCACGGGTCACGGAAAGCATTAGCCAATTCCTCTCACCAAAACCAGTCTATTCAGAAAAGTAACCATCATGAACAAGTTCGCAAAAACGCTCGGTACTGCACTGTTCGTACTCGCAGCAACGACTGTGGTTTATGCACACGGCGATGAACACGCCAAAAAGACCACTGCGGTCAAGAAGGAGCAAAAAGAATGGGGTATCGCGGGTGATACGAAAGCGGTGAAACGCACCGTGGCGCTGTCAATGACAGACAACATGCGATTCACTCCCGCGTTGATCGAAGTCAAGCGGGGTGACACCATCAGGCTGGTCATGAAGAACGACGGCAAACAGATGCACGAGTTGGTACTGGGCACCAAAAAAGAACTCGATGAACATGCTGCACTGATGCTGAAATTTCCGAACATGGAGCACGATGAGCCTTACATGGCGCACGTTCCTGCCGGGAAGTCAGGCGAAATCGTCTGGAAATTCAACAAGGCAGGTGAGTTCGATTTTGCGTGTCTGATTGCAGGTCATTACCAGGCGGGAATGGTCGGCAAGATTAAGGTCACGAAAAGTGGCAGACATGAAGGCAAGCATCAACACTGCTGCCCGACTTTTAAATTCACCCGTCTAACTTCACTTCCAATTTCAATCGAAAGCAATCCATGAACCTCATTAAAACTGTTTCAACTGCCCTTTCAATCGCTGCTGTTACTGCGCTCTCAAGTGTGGTGCTCGCTGACGCCGCGAAAGGGCATGACGACCACGGTAAGCCCGCTCCTGCCAAATCGATGCAACTTAACGACGCCGAAATGACCAACGCCGAGGTGCGAAAAATCGACAAAGACGCGAAGAAAATCACACTAAAGCACGAGGCCATCAAAAGCCTCGACATGCCCGGCATGACCATGGTGTTTCAAGTGAGAGACGCGACTCTGCTCGATAAAGCGCAGGCGGGCGATAAGGTGAAAGTGAAGATTATTCAAGAGGGCAACGCCTACGTGGTGACCGAGATGCAGGCCGCGAAGTAGTCAAATTTGCGTAACGGCTTTTGACTGAAATGGCCGTTGCATTGGGGCTTTGGCGATGAAAACGTCAATATTGACTAATTGCAAAATCGCCGCTTTATCCCATATTAGACAAGGTTTTCCGCAAAGAGCTGTTCAGCGCTTAGCGGTGACGAAAACGTTGGGTTTGTCGGGTGGACACGTGTCTCTCGTGCAGCATGGTTACCATATCGTCAGGAGACTGAAAACATGCGCCGAATCACAATTTCTGTCAACGATGATCTGGCCGATGAGTTTGATCGGCTGCTTGATTTGCGCGGCTATCAAAATCGGTCGGAGGCGTTTCGTGATCTGGTGCGCGGCGCGCTGGAAGCAGATCGTCTGGCGTCTGACAGCGCCACGCATTGTGTCGCTTGCGTGAGCTACGTTTACAACCATCACGAACGCGACCTTGCCGCGCGCGTGACTGCCGCACATCACGCGTATCATGACGTGAGTGTGTCAACGATGCACGTGCATCTGGACCACGATCATTGCCTGGAGGCCGCGATTTTGCGTGGGCCGACGGCAGAGGTGAAGCGCTTTTCGCAAGCGTTGATCGCCGAGCGCGGCGTGCGTCACGGGCAGGTAAATCTGGTGCCAGTTGAGGTGGGGCGTCCGCATTCGCATGCGGGTACGGCCGCAGCGCGTGATCATTCGCACGAGCATCACGAGCATCACGAGCAGGGCGATCACACGCACAGCTCAGCCTCACAGCCGCATGCCCATGTGCACCCAAAGACGTGATCTTGGCCAGCGGAACGTCCGCCACTGCTCGAAAAATGCCATTGTATTCAATGGGTTACGCCGTGTCGCAGGACGGCTGTCCGCTCAGTTGAATATCCGACGGAACTACTCGGACTTTAACTTGACTAAATTACTCGGAAATACTATTATTCATATCGCGAATCAGCGTTGTGCACCTGTAGAACTACTGATGGTTTTCGAGTTTGGCTCGGCGTCAAACTCACGCCTACGGGTGTACGAAAGTTGGTCGTAACCGCGAGCGCTTTTCACGCATCTGATAGACGTGACACGCAACTGGCCCAAAGAGAGTGCGAAAAAATCCATGAAGCTCACCACCAAAGGTCGTTTTGCTGTGACCGCCATGATTGACGTGGCGCTGTTCAATCATGGAGAGCCGGTCACATTGGCAGAGATTTCAGCGCGGCAAAAAATTTCGCTTTCGTACCTTGAGCAGCTCTTCGGCAAGCTGCGTCGTCATGGGCTGGTCGACAGCGTACGCGGACCCGGTGGCGGCTATAACCTCGCCAAAGCGCCGGGCACCATCAGCGTGTCCGACATCATTTTGGCGGTAGATGAGCCGATCGACACGACGAACTGCGGTGGCGAAAAAAATTGTCACGATGACAGCATTTGCCTAACTCATCACTTGTGGGCGAGCCTTAACGCGCACATCTTCACGTATCTTCAAGGTGTGAGTTTGCAGTCGTTGGTGGACGATGCAAAGGCACGAAAAAATCCGTCGTTGCATGTGGTGCAGGATCTTCGCAAAACGGCGACGCGCGCCATACCCATCGCGGCCTAAATTTGCAAAATATTTTCTTCAGAGTGCAGTAAGTAATGAGCCTACCCATTTACATGGACTACAGCGCAACAACGCCGGTTGATCCGCGTGTTGCCGCCAAGATGATCCCCTTCCTCACCGAGCATTTCGGCAATCCGGCTTCACGCTCGCATGCGTATGGCTGGGAGACCGAGGCGGCGGTGGAAGAGGCGCGCGAACAGGTCGCCGATCTCGTCAATTGCGACGCCAAAGAGATTGTGTGGACATCTGGCGCGACCGAGTCGATCAACCTCGCGGTCAAAGGCGCGGCGCAGTTCTACAAAGACAAAGGCCGCCACCTGATCACGGTGAAAACTGAGCACAAAGCGACGCTCGACACCATGCGTGAGTTAGAGCGACAGGGGTTCGACGTCACGTACATGGACGTGATGGAAAATGGACTGATCGACATCAATGTGTTCAAGGCCGCGCTGCGTCCGGACACGATCCTGGTTTCGATCATGATGGTCAACAACGAAATCGGCGTGATTCAACCGATTAAAGAGATTGGCGAAATCACGCGCGCGAAGGGCATCATTCTTCACGTCGATGCAGCACAGGCGACAGGCAAAGTGGTCATTGACTTGGCCGATTTGAAGGTCGATCTGATGAGTTTCTCGGCGCACAAAACCTATGGCCCGAAGGGCATGGGCGCGTTGTTCGTGCGCAAAAAACCGCGCATTCGTTTAGAGGCACAAATTCACGGCGGCGGTCATGAGCGTGGCTTTCGCTCGGGCACGCTGGCGACACATCAAATCGTTGGTATGGGCGAAGCGTTTCACCTCGCCAAGCTCGAAATGACGGCTGAAAACGAACGTATCCGCATGCTGCGGGATCGTTTGTATAACGGCTTGAAAGACATCCCAGAAGTGTTCATCAATGGCGACATGGAACAGCGTGTTCCGCACAACCTGAACGTCAGCTTTAACTACGTCGAAGGCGAAAGCCTGATCATGGGCGTGAAAGAAGTTGCGGTGAGTTCGGGCTCAGCTTGTACAAGTGCGTCGCTAGAACCGAGTTATGTGTTGCGCGCGTTGGGTCGTAGTGATGAACTCGCGCACAGCTCGATTCGCATGACGGTGGGGCGCTTCACGACGGAGCAGGATGTTGACCGCACGATTGCGACAATGAAGCGTACAGTTGATAGGCTGCGCGCCATGAGCCCGCTGTGGGATATGCATCTGGATGGAATTGACATCTCGCAAGTGCAGTGGGCGGCACACTAGGTTTTGTCCCCTCTCCCCTGGCGGGAGAGGGTTAGGGTGAGGGGGCGGTGGCTTTCCTAACCAAGTCGAATTGAAGAGGTAAAAAATGGCATACAGCGAAAAAGTCGTAGACCACTACGAAAATCCACGTAACGTCGGTGCGTTTGGCAAAGACGAATTGGACATCGGCACTGGCATGGTCGGAGCTCCCGCGTGCGGCGACGTGATGAAGTTGCAGATCAAAGTCGGCGCGAACGGCATTATCGAAGATGCCAAATTTAAGACCTATGGCTGCGGCTCTGCCATCGCATCAAGCTCGCTCGTCACCGAATGGGTGAAGGGTAAAACGCTTGACGAAGCAATGAATCTGAAGAACACGCAAATCGCCGAAGAACTCGCGCTGCCGCCAGTCAAGATTCACTGCTCTATCCTCGCCGAAGACGCGATCAAGGCGGCAGTGCTGGATTACAAAGCGAAGCACGCTGTTGCAGCATAGCGTCCTGTAGGAGCGGCTTGCCGCGACCTGAGCGTACAGTCGATGATAGGGTCGCGGCAGAGCCGCTCCTACATGTCAATGGAGTTTTGAAACATGCCAGTCACCCTCACCCAAGCCGCCGCTAACCACATCGTGAAATATATTGCCAAACGCGGCAAAGGTATTGGCATTCGCCTAGGCGTGAAGACCACAGGCTGCTCAGGTCTCGCATACAAACTTGAATACGCTGACGATTCGCAACCGGAAGACATGGTTTTTGAAAGTTACGGCACCAAGGTGCTGATCGACCCGAAGAGCCACGCGGTACTCGACGGCACCGAGCTCGATTTTCAACGCGAAGGCTTGAACGAAGGCTTCAAGTTCAACAACCCGCACGAAAAAGCACGCTGCGGTTGCGGTGAGTCGTTTACGGTTTAGTCTGGTTTGATTTTCGTAGGGTGGGCACCCCGTGCCCACCGACACTTCGAAACACAACCTGTTCCGCGATATGGTGCGACGGGGGGCAAAGGCTGCCTACCCTACAAAATAAGATTCATTGTTCAAGCTTTGTGAATCACTTCACCACCTTTAATCTTCCAGCGACGTTTGCTGTGGACGCCACTTTCCTTTCTGCACGCTACCGCGACCTGCAAGCCGCCGTTCATCCTGATCGATTCGTCAACGCAACAGATGCCGACAAACGCCTTGCAATGTCGCGTACCGTCGATATCAACGAGGGCTACACCACGCTGACGGATCCGGTGCGTCGCGCCATGCATCTGCTCGCGTTGGTCGGCGTTGACGGACTTGCCGAGAAAAACACTACGATGCCTGTTGACTTTTTGATGGAGCAAATTGACTGGCGCGAAGCGCTGGCTGATGCGCGCTTGAAGGAAGATGATGATCGGCTGGAAGCGATGTCGGGTGAGCTTGCGACCACACTCGCCTCGCTCGGCGACACATTTGACGCGGCCTATCGCGGCGAACATTTCGCGGTTGCCACCACGCTCGCTCGCAAGATGCGCTTTATGCAAAAGCTCGCCGAAGAGGTTGATGCAGCGATGGCAGACCTTGATACATGATGCTTCGCATACGATTACGAATTGGATTCCCGCCTTCGCGGGAATGACGAAATAAAAATGGCCTTCCTACAAATCTCCGAACCCAACCAAAGCCCCGAGCCGCACACGCGACGTCTTGCCGTGGGAATTGATCTGGGCACGACCAACTCGCTGGTTGCAAGCATTCGTAACTCCGTGCCTGAATGTTTGCCCGATGAAGCGGGCGCCACGATGTTGCCGTCCGCTGTGCATTACGGCGAACGTGGCGTGATTACGGTGGGCGCGGAAGCCATTACGCATCGCGGTGAAGATGCGCTGAATACCATCACATCCGTCAAGCGATTCATGGGTCGGAGCGTCGCTGATCTGCGTGATGAGTCGAGTGCGCGCTACAGCTTCACCACGCCCACCGAGGATGGTAAGGGAACACTAAAAATCAACACCCGTCACGGCGCGACGACCCCGATGGAAGTGTCGGCAGAAATTCTGCGTGCATTGAAAGAGCGTGCCGAGCAAAGCCTTGGCGGGCCGTTGTATGGCGCGGTGATCACCGTGCCCGCGTACTTCGACGACGCGCAACGGCAGGCGACCAAAGACGCGGCAAAGCTCGCGGGACTCAACGTGTTGCGCTTGCTCAATGAGCCGACCGCAGCCGCAGTTGCCTATGGCCTAGAGCAAAAAGCCGAAGGCACCTATCTCATTTACGACCTCGGCGGCGGCACCTTTGACGTGTCGATTCTTCGCCTTACACGCGGCGTGTTTGAGGTGCTCGCTACGGCGGGTGACACGCATCTGGGCGGCGACGATTTTGATGTGGTACTCGCGAAATATGCGTTCGACACTTGGGCGTTGACGCGTGCGTTGTCGCCCACCGGGCAAGCCAATTTGAATGCAGCGTCACGTGTCGCGAAAGAGGCGCTGACGACGGCAGACGTGGCAGAAGTCAAGGTCGATTGGGGCTGCGGATTTGGCAGCACGGCAGAAGTCACACGTGACAAATTTATCGAACTAACGCAGCCGCTGATTGACCGCACCATGAGCGCAGTGAAGCGCACGTTACGCGATGCGAAACTCAAGCCTGATGCGATTGACGGCATTGTGCTCGTCGGTGGCGCAACGCGCATGCCGCAGGTGCGCGCCGCGCTTGAGGCGCACTTCGGCAAACCGCCGCTCGCCACCATGAACCCGGACGAAGTCGTCGCGCTCGGCGCTGCGATCCAGGCCGATCAGCTTGCGGGCAACACCAAAGCGGGCGATGAACATTTGTTGCTTGATGTGATTCCGCTGTCGCTCGGCATCGAGACGATGGGCGGATTGGTCGAGAAAATCATTCCGCGTAATTCAACGATTCCGGTCGCGAAGGCGCAGGAATTCACGACGTTCAAGGATGGCCAAACCGCGATGGCGTTGCATGTTGTGCAAGGCGAACGCGAGCTTGTTGCCGACTGCCGTTCCCTCGCACGATTCGAGTTGCGCTGCATTCCGCCGATGGTCGCGGGTGCTGCGCGAATTCGCGTGACGTTTCAGGTGGACGCCGATGGTTTGCTCGCCGTGAGCGCAGAGGAAACCAGCGCGCACGTTCGCGCAGAAGTCACCGTGAAGCCCAGCTACGGCTTGGCCGATGGCGAAATTGCCATGATGCTCGCCAGCGCTTTTGCCAGCGCAAACACCGACATGCAGGCGCGCGCGCTAGCCGAGGCACGCGTGGATGCTCAAGCGCTCGTGGATGCACTCACGAAAGCGTTAGCCGTTGATCGCGCGCTATTGTCGGACACCGAACACGCCGCGTTGACCTCACAAGTCGCGCACTTAAAGCAGCTCGCGCTCGCTGCCGAGCACCGTGCGATTGTGCGCGCGGCTGAGGCGTTGAATATTGCGAGCACAGAGTTCGCGGGGCGACGCATGGATCGCGCTGTGCGTGAGGCGTTGACCGGCAAAAATATTGAAAGGATTGTGTAGTTCGCATGGCCGTTATCAAGATAGTCCCGAACCCCGAGCTGTGCCCGAACGGGCTCACGTTTGAGCCGAAACCGGGCGTCACGTTATGCACCGCGATGATCGACGCCAACATCGGCATTGAGCACGCCTGCGACCAGTCGCTCGCCTGCACCACCTGCCACGTCATCATCCGTGAAGGCTTCAAGACGACCGGTGAGATGAGTGAGGATGAAGAGGACTTGCTTGACCGCGCCTGGGGCTTGACCGGCGTTTCGCGCTTGTCGTGTCAGGTAAAAGTCGGCGACGCCGACTTGACGGTGGAGATTCCGAAGTACACCATCAACCACGCGCGGGAGAATCATTGATGGTCGCCTTGAAATGGACGGATACGCTAGAGATTGCGATTCAGCTGGCCGACGTAAATCCTGACGTTGATCCGACGCAAGTGCGCTTCACCGCCCTGATGGCGATGGTGATGGCGTTGCCCGATTTTGACGACGTGCCCGAGCGCTGCGGCGAGCGGATTCTGGAGGCGATTCAGCAGGCGTGGATCGACGAAATCGCCTAACAGCTTTTTGGTGTAATGCCCGTTTTATATGGGGATAAAGCAATAAATTGATAATTCTCGACTATTGCCTAAATGTGCGTCTGCGCCCAAGTTGAACGGTCGTTTTACAGAAAAGCTGATGCTAATTTTCTGTTGTGAAATGACTGGCTGATCAATAAAAAAGCCCCGCGAGCGGGGCTTTTTCTTTACGCGATGTTCAGGCCGCGTCGTTGGTTACTGCGACGGTGGCGCTGAGTCTTTACCCGTCTCAACCATCTGCATCGGCTCTGCAGCCGCAAGCGAGCGCGGTGGACGTGAGCGACCACGCTTCACCGGCTCGTCAGTCACGTAAACCGTCGGCACGTCGCTGGATTTCGTCTCCATCATCTGCAGGCCAACATCACCCGGCAGCGCGTAGGTGAAGGGCTTCGGCGCTTCACGCTTGACCTCAGGGGCTGTCGCTGGTGCCGGTGCCGGTGCCGCTGCGACGGGAGCCGCCGGCCTAGGTGCGGGTGCGGGCGTTGGCACGTAAGACGGTACCGGAGCGCTGACCGGCGCGTCGAAGCTCATTGCGGCTTGGGCTGCTGGCGCTGCTTCTACTGCTGCGCTATTGCCTTCGCTAGCAGCTTGCTCGCGACGACCTTCGCCACGATTTTCGCCTCGGTTGTCACCGCGGTTATCTCGATCACGACGACGCGCGCCGCGTTCGCCACGGGGCGGACGATCGGTGCGATCTTGCGGTTGCGTTGTTGCAGCCGCTGTTGTCACATTCGCGTCCGTTGCTTCGATTGACGCAGTCACCGCTGCGCCTTCGTTCAACGGCAACTGCGCTACTAGCGCTGGATTGACTGCATTGGCATCACGCGGTGCGCGCTCGGCACGATCACCCCGTTCGCGACGCGGGCCGCGCTCGCTACGATCACCGCGCTCACCACGATCCGCACGGGGTTCGCGCGGTTCACGGGCTTCTCTCGGCTCGCGTGGCGGTCTTGCGGCCGTTGCTGCATTCGCTGCCCCATTGATCGCTGCATTTGTTTCTACGACAGCACCTTGCGGCGCTCTCGAGTCACGCTGTTGATGATCGCCCTGACCTGTTTTCGCAGATTCGCCACGGCCTTCGCCACGCTCATTGCGCCCCTCGCGCTTCGCTGCGTCGCCACGGTCATTACGATCCTTGCGGTCGCCGCGATCATTGCGATTGCTACGGTCGCCACGATCGCTACGGTCATTGCGCTCCCCGCGACCCGAGCGACCATTACGGTCACCACGATCGCGAGCGCCGTCACGGCTACTTTCGCGTTTTTTCTCTTCGGTTTTGACGACGGGTGCCACGACTGCAGGCGGAGCAGCGTCAATACCAAACATCGACTTGATGCTCGACCACAATCCCGATTTCGGCTGGGCCAGCGCAGGCTGCATTGTCGGTGCGGTTGCAATCGGTGCAACAGCTTCGGCCTTAGGCGCAACGTTCGGCGCTGGCTGCGAAGGTGTAATTCCCTTAACCGCCGCTTCAACGCGCACTTCGTTGGCCTCTTTTTTGATCTCCGCTGCCGCATCAATCTGCTCAGGACGATCCACCATTTTGTAGCTCGTCGGCAACGGCTCGTTGTGGTTCAACTCGTCGTGCTTCAAGCGCTGAACGGTGTAGTTCGGCGTCTCAAGATACAGGTTCGGGATGAGCACAACGCTCACTTTAAGGCGCGATTCCAGTGACTGGATATCGAAGCGTTTTTCGTTGAGCAAGTACGTCGCGACATCGACCGGAACCTGAGCGACCACTTGCGCGCTGTTGTCCTTCATCGCCTCTTCTTGAATGATGCGCAAGATGTGCAGCGCGGTCGACTCAGTGGAGCGGATGTGGCCGGTGCCGTGGCAGCGCGGGCAGGGCAGATGAGCGCTTTCGCCGAGGCTTGGTTTCAGGCGCTGACGTGACAACTCCATCAGACCGAAGCGGGAGATTTTGCCGAGTTGAACGCGGGCACGATCAAGTTTCATCGCCTCGCGAAGCTTGTCTTCCACATCGCGTTGATGCTTTTGCGATTCCATGTCAATGAAGTCAACCACGATTAAGCCGCCCAAGTCGCGCAGGCGCAACTGGCGGGCCACTTCGTCAGCGGCTTCAATGTTGGTGTTGAACGCGGTCGTCTCGATGTCACCGCCTTTGGTGGCGCGCGCCGAGTTGACGTCGACTGAAACCAATGCTTCGGTGTGGTCGATGACGATGGCACCGCCCGAAGGCAGGTTCACCGTGCGGCTGAATGCGCTCTCGATTTGATGTTCGATCTGGAAGCGTGAGAACAGCGGCACGTCGTCGTGATAAAGCTTCACACGACTGACCGTGTTCGGCATCACGTGCTCCATGAAGCCTTTGGCCTGCTCGTAAATCTCTTCAGTATCGATCAGGATTTCGGTGATGTCCTGCGTGTAATAGTCGCGGATCGCGCGAATCACCAAGCTCGATTCCTGATAAATCAGCAGCGGCGCTTTATTGCCTTTGGCGGCGCCGTCAATGGCGGTCCACAGTTGCAGCAGATAGTTCAAATCCCATTGCAGCTCTTCGGCCGTGCGCCCGATACCCGCCGTGCGGGCAATCGTGCTCATGCCATTAGGTACTTCAAGCTGCGACATGGTGTCGCGTAGTTCGTTACGATCTTCGCCTTCGATGCGGCGCGATACGCCACCACCCCGCGGGTTGTTTGGCATCAACACGAGATAGCGACCGGCCAACGAGATGAAGCTCGTCAGCGCTGCGCCCTTGTTGCCGCGTTCGTCTTTTTCGACCTGAACGATGATTTCCTGACCGACGCGAAGGTTGTCGGCAATCTTGTTGCGGTTCATCTCGCCGTCGACATTGATCACCGAGCGCGAGATTTCCTTGAACGGCAGGAAGCCGTTCCTTTCCGTGCCGTAGTCGACGAAGCAAGCTTCTAACGACGGCTCAACACGGGTGACCGTGGCTTTGTAAATATTGCTTTTGCGCTGCTCTTTGGAAGCAGATTCGATGTCGAGATCAACGAGTTTTTGACCGTCGACGATGGCAACCCGGAGCTCTTCCGATTGGGTTGCGTTAAACAGCATGCGTTTCATGCGTACCTTTCACGTTCAGCGTGAGGGCGTGGCTTTGATCTGCTGCTGTGTAACCTGTGACGCAAACCGACGCGCCGTAACGTGAAGACGTTAACGGAGTCGTGTGCGGACGCTTGAGGCGAAAAATGTCGAGGTGCGAATCGGCGGCAGGCCCAGCGACAGCTCTGCAGCTCCAGCATGTAGCGCTGGGTGGAGAGTGTTTTGAATTGTTCGCCCCGCACCGATTGGGCGTTGAGGCAAGACAAGAGCGCTGGCGCGCGAATTCATGACAATTATTTTTCGTGTGGAGCCCGTTAACAAAGTGACGGGCCCGATCAAACTTTTCACAGGCCAGCGTGCAAATTTAAACCGTGCGCGGTGGCTGAACTTTTTACTTTTTCGCCGCTTTTCCCGGTGGCGGCTTGACCGTTGAATCCAAATGCTGGAGCGCTGATAGGCATAATCCGTGAAAACCATCACTACCAGCGCTCATTCCGGTAAACCGTCGCTTAGCGCTTTCGAGGGGTTCAAACGTGATTGCCGGAAGCCTTGCTCCGACCACTTGACTCAAACTGCAATGTCTCTCTCGATTCACTGCAACTTACGAATTATAAGGTAAATGAAGGACTTAGCGCCCATTTCTCCCCGAAACTCTCAGCCACCCGCGGCACAGTCGCCAGCACACGCCGCAGCCACACTTACGCTGGGTGCGGCGCGACCCGACGCAGCACAAGTTCGTCACCTTACGGTGTCCACTGAATACGCGGGTCAGCGCATAGACAACTTTCTAATACGCGAGTTAAAAGGCGTCCCGAAAACCCACGTCTACCGCATTGTTCGCTCGGGCGAGGTGCGCGTGAACGGCGGTCGCGTCAAGGCTGAAACCAAACTTTCGGCGGGTGATGACGTGCGGCTGCCGCCGGTTCGGGTCGCCGCAGCACCCATTCATAAACAGCTTACGGGTGATTTTCCGCATGAAATTGTGTGGGAAGACGATCACTTGATTGCTATCAACAAGCTCGCGGGCGTGGCCGTTCATGGCGGTTCGGGGATCAGTTTTGGCGTGATTGAGCAGTTGCGCATGGCACGTCCCGATGCGCCATTTCTTGAGTTGGTGCATCGGCTGGATCGCGATACATCGGGTGTATTGCTGATCGCCAAAACGCGGGTGGCGCTGGTCGGCATGCATGAAACGCTGCGCGATAAATCGGGCGACAAGCGCTATCTGGTGGCGGTCAAGGGCGAATGGGTGAATGATCGCCAGCACGTGAAATTGCCGCTCGCTAAATTCACGCGACCGGACGGCGAACGACGCGTCGAGGTGAATGCCGACGAGGGCCAGTTTGCACATACGATCTTCAACTTGTTGGAACGCGGGGCCGACATGAGTCTGCTCGAAGCCGAACTCAAAACCGGGCGCACGCATCAGATCCGCGTGCATTGCCAGCACTCGGGGTTTCCGATTGCGGGCGACGATAAATATGGGGACGCGGCGTGGAATAAAGTGCTCAAGGCGGGAGGATTCAAGCGCATGTTCTTGCATGCAAAATCGTTTACGTTTGAGCATCCGGTAACCCATGTTGAGACCACCGTAGAGGCATTGTTGCCCTCGGAACTGGCTGATTTTTGGTACAGAGCTAAATCTTGACGCTGTCTCGCCCACTTCGTTACCCATTCGTTGTTTTTGACTGGGATGGCACGCTTGCCGACTCGACTGCTGTGATCCGACGCGCGTTGCAACGCGCTGCGGGCGATCTCGGCTATCCGATTCCGACCGATGCGCAGGCCTCCTACATCATTGGTATGGCCCTGCGTCCCGCGTTAGAGCACGCGATACCGACGCTTCGCGAGTCGGATTTGAAACCTCTCACTGAGCGCTACAGCCATCATTTCACCAGTCAAGAAAATGAGATCGTGCTTTTTGACGGCGTTCGCGAGATGCTCACTGCGCTTAAAGGTCGTGGCCATTGGCTGGCGGTGGCAACGGGTAAGTCGCGCCGAGGTCTGGATCGCGCGTTCGACACGCTCGGGCTGCGTGAGTTTTTTATGGCTTCACGATGTGCTGACGAAGGATTTTCCAAGCCGCATCCCGGCATGCTCTACGCGTTGTTCGAGCAGACCGGTATGACCGCTGCTGATACGGTCATGATTGGGGACACGACGCATGATCTGCAACTGGCAGAGAACGCGGGTGCAGCTGCCATCGGCGTGACCTACGGTGCCCACACGCCGCACTTGCTTGAGAGCCACAAATCGCTAACGCTGGTAAATTCGGTATCTGCACTGTCGAGCTTTCTATCGACTAGCGCTTAAATTTTCAAACGATGGACCCCATGGATCAACTACCAACGCAAACTGGCTGGGAGCGTGAACTCGTCACCAAACTAGCTCAAGCCAACCTGAACGAAGCGCGCTCCAAACGGCGTTGGTCAATCTTTTTTAAGCTGATTTGGTTGGCGCTGGCGGTTGCGGTATTTGCGGCGGTGATGGGCTGGATTGGTAAAGCTTCCACAGGTTCCGATAGCGTGGGACGACACACGGCGCTGGTCAAACTAGAGGGCGAGATTTCCGACAACGGCAAGGCGAGCGCGGAGAACATCAATGCCGCTTTGGCCGCTGCGTTTAAAGACCCGGACAGCGTTGCCGTCGTGTTGAACATCAATAGCCCCGGCGGCTCGCCCGTGCAGTCAGCACGCATCTACCACGAGATCAAGCGGCTGCGCAAAGACTATCAAGACAAGCCGATTTACGTGGTGGTGGACGAGCTTTGCGCGTCGGGTGGCTACTACGTGGCTGCCGCTGCCGACAAGATATTCGTCGATGGTTCAAGCCTCGTCGGCTCCATCGGCGTGATCTATCAGGGTTTTGGTGCTGACAAGGCGATGGAAAAGCTCGGCCTCGAAAATCGCACCGTAACCGCCGGCGAAAATAAAGCGTTCATGGATCCGTTTGCGCCGATGAAACCCGAGCACAAAGCGCATCTTGAAGCGATGCTTGTCGACGTGCATCAGCAATTCATCAAAGCGGTGAAAGATGGTCGCGGTGCGCGTTTGAAAGAGAACACACCGGGCTTGTTCAGCGGACTCATCTGGAGTGGCAGCAAGGCGATTGACAATGGTCTGGTCGACGGCCTTGGCACCGTTGACAGTGTAGCGCGCGATATTGTCAAGGCCGAGGACTTGGTTGATTACTCGATTGAAGAAAACAGCCTCGACAAGCTTGCCAGGCGCCTCGGCCTGAGCTTCGGTGCGGGCGTCATGCAGGCGGTTAACAAAACGAGCTGGAAGTAGTCCGGCACTCGCGCTACAGCGCGCCCATCAACAAACCCTCAGCAAACAACATCCCCATCTCGCGGCACGTGTCGAGATCCTTCTGGAGCAAATCGCCCCGCGAGGAGCCCGCCTCCCCGCCCACGCGGCGGGCGATTAGACCCGGATGTACTTTTCGCATCCTCCATCCGGTGACGATGCGATCCACGCTTTGCATGGCTCCCGTGCCATCGTTACCAGCGCAGACGAGCACGGAGTAGGGGCGTCCGGCGAGTACGCTTTCAACACCGCCGCCGGGTGCCCTCGTGTCCGCCATGCAGGCGTAAAACACACGATCAAAAAACGCTTTTACGGTACCGGCCATGTAGCCGAAGTTTTCGGGTGTGGCGATGATAAGCGCGTCGGCATGACCCACCTCGCTTGCAGTGACGACGCAGGCAGATCGCGTTGATACGCTGACGCCGTCGGTCACTGAAGCGCCCTGGCAAAACGCGGTAACCAGTGCTCGAGTGCCACCGCTCGCCGAATGATGAACCACGAGAATATGTCGCATGGGATAAAAAAATGGGCCGCAGAAGCAGCCCATTTTGCATCGCGCACGGAATGCGCGCGATTGACCTGATCAAGCTTAAGGGTCAAGCAAGGTGACCGTCGCAGTCGACGTGCCGCCTCTGCCATCACTGATGGTGTAGGTGAACGAGTCGAGGACGAAGCAGGCAGTACCGGTATAGAGCAGCGACCGGCCATTCGCGGCAATCGCGATCGTAGCTTTGGAGGGCTGCGTGATTGAGGTAATGGTCAAACGGTCGCCATCCTTGTCGCTGTCGTTGGCCAATACATCAAGGGCGGCCGTGCCGCGGCACGGCACCACAAAGACGTCGTTGACCGCCACCGGCGCGTTGTTCGCCGGGGGCGGAGGCGCGGTGTTGTTGATGGTGACGGCAACCGTTGCCGTGGCGGTGCCGCCTTTGCCGTCGCTGATCGTATACGTGAAGCTGTCGACGGCGCCGCCGCAAGTGTTTGCGTTCGCGGTGTAGACGATCTTGCCGCCTGAAATTACTGCGGTGCCTTTACCCGGCGCGGAAACCGAGGTGATGGTCAG
This sequence comes from Burkholderiales bacterium, assembly GCA_043758415.1. Classification (GTDB taxonomy): domain Bacteria; phylum Pseudomonadota; class Gammaproteobacteria; order Burkholderiales; family Casimicrobiaceae; genus Casimicrobium. The sequence continues at coordinate 3,382 of JAYVNO010000294.1, read as the reverse complement.
CGCATCGCCGTCCTTGTCGCTGTCATTGGCTAACACATCGAAGGTGCTCGCAGTGGAGCAGTTGACGGTGTAGGCATCATTGACTGCAACCGGGGCCACATTTACCGGTGGCGGTGGCGTCGTGTTGTTGACGGTCACCGCGACGGTTGCGGTGGCGGAGCCGCCTTTGCCGTCGCTGATGGTGTAGGTGAAGCTGTCGACCGCGCCGCCGCATGTGGTTGCGTTCGCGGTGTAGACAATCCGCCCGCCTGAAATAACTGCGGTGCCCTTACCCGGCGCTGAAACCGAGGTAATGGTGAGTGCATCGCCGTCCTTGTCGCTGTCGTTGGCGAGCACGTTGAACGTGCTCGCAGTCGAACAATTGACAGTGTAGGCGTCGTTCAGCGCCACTGGCGCCGTGTTGACGGGTGGCGGTGGCGTCGTGTTGTTGATAGTCACCGCGACCGTTGCCATGGCGACACCGCCTTTGCCGTCAGTGATGCTGTAGGTGAAGCTGTCGGTCGCACCACCGCAGGTCGTGGCACTGGGCGTATAGACGAGCTTGCCGCCCGAGATTGCGACCGTGCCTTTGCCCGGCGTCGACACCGACGTGATGGTCAATGCGTCGCCATCTGGATCGGAGTCGTTAGCGAGCACGTTGAACGTGATTGGTGCTGAACAATCGACGGTGTAGGCGTCGTTCACGGCTGTCGGACCGCGATTGATAAAGCGACGTGGACTGGTGACTTGAGCCGCGCTAGCTTCCAGCCAACGGTAGCTGTCGACCGCGGTTTTGTGCTGTGACGGATTGTGCAGCGCGCGTGAGATCCAGTTATTCGGTACGTCTTCAACGACGTCCCGCGTCACCGGACGCTCGATCATTGGCGCGGTTGCTGGTGCGGTTGCTGGTGAGACTGCCACCATAGGTGGAGCAACCGCTACCACGGCTGCGGGTGGCGTTGAAGCGGGCACCGTAACGCTCACGTTGTCAGTTTTCTCCTTGACGATCACCACGTCGGTGTCGGCACGGCGGTTGCGGAAGCTTTGCCCTTTGACCTCAGGATACTTCGGCGATCTGCCAGCAAGACCTGACGTAGTGATCGACTCAATCGGCACGCCTCGGGACACAAGATACGTTTTGACCGCGTCAGCCCGTTTGCTCGACAGCAGCACGTTATTGCGATCACCGCCGGTGGGGCAGGTGTGGCCAACGATGTTGACTTTGAGATCAACGTACGGCTGTTGCGCAGCAATGCGCAGCGCCAGTGCGTCCAGCTCCTTGAAGGCGGCAGGTTTGAGGCGGCTTGAGCTCAGATCAAAATACGTTTCCTGTGCATCGTTGGTGCTTGCGCGGGTGACGCGCTTTTCCATGCGCGTCGTGGGCTCGGCAGGCTTGGTGGCAACGGTGGCCGCCGCCACCGTTGGCTCCGCTATCGTTGTCGTTGCCACCAACGCGGGCTTCCAGTTCGGGTCGGGCACACGCTCGGTGCTGGTGACACTACGGGTGACTTTGTTGCGGCGGAAGTTGCTAGTCGGCGCGCCTAGTTCATAGCGCAGCATGACGAAGCCGCGCTGGTCGTTGCGTTTACCTTCGAAGTCACCGCTGCGACGATTGATTTCGCCTGACAGGGCGACGGAAATGGGCGACCCGGCGAAGAATTTTTCGGCGATCACAGTGCCGGTCCATTGCTTCGATGAGAACTTGCCCCATTCATAATCCAGACCAGCGGTCAGGCGCACCAGCGCGCCCTCGTAGAAGTGTCCGGCGCGAGCGCCGACGCCCCAGTCATACGGTCGCTGAAACGTGCGCGTGGTGACCGTGGTGGTCACGTCTTCAACATAGGGGCGACCGGCGTCGGTGCCCGATTGCGCGAGCGTGTTGGCGATGGCTGCGGTGCCGGTCAGCCGCGCGCCGCTCAGGCCTTTGCTGAGATAAGTATTCCAGAACCATTGTTCGTATTCCTGGCCACCGCCGAGGGTGGCCTTGCGCAGATCTTTGCCGCCCTGATCTACCGCAGCGAAAACTTTAGTGACGGAGGCACTGTTGCTGCTCCAGTGGTGCGACAGCTTGGCGCCTCCTGCGTCTCGACTGGCCCAGAGTTCGGCAAGCGTGGCAGACTTGTCGTCGCTGTGCAGCACCTGAAATAATTCGCCGCGCAGCTTGGTTTCGCTGTCGTAGCCAATGCCTAAACGGGTGTCTCCACCGACGTACTGCAGGATCGCGCCCGACGTTGGCGTTGGCTTTCCGGCGTCTTGCGCCGCAGCGGGTGTAATGACCGCAGCACCCGTAAACAAAATGGCTAGCGCGGCGTTGGATGCACTGAGTGCAGCAGAAGTTTTTCGTTTCATGATTTCCCCCGAGCAACAACGGCGTTACCCATAACACTCAAAGTCTAGCAAACCGTGCGCCAAAAAACGAGTGCAAGCGCTGGAAAGTCCCGCCAAATCAGGGCAGTAGCGCAATAAGCGTGTCTAATCCACCCACGTTGATGGCCACCGGCACCTGCTGGCGCACGGTCGCCTTCGCGTGGTAAGCAACGCCCAACGTCGCGGCTTTTAGCATGGGCAGATCGTTGGCCCCGTCGCCGAGGGCAATCGTTGCCTTACGCGCGGCGGGCAAGATACTGGCAACGAAGCAGAGCAAGCGTTGTTTTTCTGCGGCGTCAACAATCGCGCCGCAGAGCTTGCCGGTGAGCCGCCCGTCGTGCTCGCCGAGCGTGTTAGCGCGGGTGTAGGTGTAGCCAAAACGCTGCCGCATGCGCTCGGTGTAGTACGTGAAACCACCGGAAACAAGCAGCGTTTTGACGCCGTTTTTGTGGGCATATTCCATCAATTCGGCGAGCCCCGGCGAGGCCCGAAGGCGCGATTCGTAGACCTCGGCGAGCGTGGCCGTCGACAGTCCCTCAAGACAGGCAACGCGCTGTTTCACACTTTGCTGAAAATCGACTTCGCCGCGCATCGCGGCCTCGGTGATTGACGACACCTCGGCTTTCACGCCCGCAAAATCGGCGAGTTCGTCGATGCATTCGATGGTGATCGCGGTGGAATCCATGTCCATTGCAATCAAGCCCACTTGTGCAATCGGGATCGCGCGGTCGGCGGGCAGGACGTTGGAGTTGGGGGCAGTCATGGCGAGCAATTGTAGGGATTGCCAGTGGGACGCGAGTGGGTGTGCGAGTGCGCAGAATCGGCTTAGAGGCATAGCAGCTTTTAGCTATGTGCCTTATCGTATATGGGCTTCCCGTTGTTTAATCTCTATGGGTAAATTCCCCGCCGCTTGCGGCGTAGACTTTGCGGATGAGCAAGTACATCGACAAGAGCCACAATGTATCGGTGTTGATGTATCACTTGGTGTTCCCTGCGAAGTACCGCAGAGTGTTTTTTGATGGGGAGGTTGATGCGG
>JAYVNO010000293.1:0-24296 GCA_043758415.1 Burkholderiales bacterium | reverse complement strand
CACGTCGTGCGGCGGAAAGTTTTTTCGAGTCATCGAGACCGGCAATCTTGCGACCCTCTTCGCCTAGCACCACTGCTGCAGCAAACACCGGCCCTGCTAGCGGCCCACGACCTGCTTCGTCGATTCCACAAAGCCACTTGTCCATCAGCGCAGTTGCGCGAGCACGGCAGCCGCCATCGGGTCCAACGTAGCGGTTCTTGGTGATTGCAACGCATCGCCCATCTTGAAATACGCAGCCTGCATTCGCGTGCGCAGATGTTCATGCTCAATCAAACCGCTCACCGCGCTTACCAGTGCTTCGGGTGTCGCAGCGTTCTGCAGAAGCTCTGGAATACACCAGTCATCCGCCATGATGTTCGGCAACGACACAAAGCGACTATTGATTTTTTTGCGCACAATGGCATAAGTGATTTTGCTGACGCGATAGCTCACCACTTGCGGGCAACCGAGCATCGCGGCCTCCAGCGTGGCCGTGCCTGACGCAACCAAGGCCACGTCAGCTGCCCGCAATGCAAAATCGGCGTGACCAAACAGCAGTTGCACGCGCGGTGCGAGCGGTTCGCCATAGCGCCACAGCGCCGCCTCAAAGCGTTCACGCGTTTCACGAGTAACAAGCGGAACCACAAATCTACTCGCTGGATATTGCTCGGATAAACGCGACATGACTTGAACGAACAACTCCGCGTGCAAATCAATTTCACTGATGCGTGAACCGGGCAACACCGCAATCAGTGGCGCATTCGGCGCGCTGCCGTCATGCTCAAGCTTCCTGCGCAGGCGCTGGCGATCCGCATGACGCAGCGGTGCTTTTGCCAACGGATGGCCGACAAATGTTGCTGCAACACCATGCGCTGCGAGCAGCTTCGGTTCAAACGGAAACAGGCACAACATGTGGTCGGCGGAGTCTTTGAATTTCGCTGCACGTTCTGGGCGCCACGCCCAAAACGACGGCGAAACATAGTGCAAAGTGCGCTGCCCTTGCGCCTTCAAATCACGCTCAACACGAAGATTGAAATCCGGCGCGTCAACGCCGATGTACAGCACTGGTTTCAACGCCTGCGTTCGCTCAATTAGCTCACGTTTTGCGCGAAAGATTCGCGGCAATGCGCCAATGACTTCGGCATAGCCGCGCACCGCCAACATTTCACAATCGATCCACGTTTGCACTCCCGCAGCCCGCATGCGAGGCCCGGCAATGCCGTGAAAACGAATGTCCGGGGCAACGGCGAGAACACGTTCAACCAGATCCGCCGCCAACTGGTCGCCGGAGGTTTCTCCCGCGACGATCACTACATCTGTCATTGAATCACTCGCAACTAACGCGCAAGACCTCGTCCGGGCGTTTGCAGGAATGTGACGAGTGGCGTCAGCGCAGCCTTGGCGTCGTCAGAGGATGTCAGCATCTCGGTCTCGAGCGCATTGATGGCTTCTTTCAGTGTGAGGCCATTGCGAAATACGGTTTTGAAGGCATTGCGTACGGTGACGACCGCCTCGGCGCTGAAGCCGCGACGCTTCAAGCCTTCGCTGTTAACGGTGCTTAACGCAAACGGATTGCCCTGGCCCAGCACGTACGGGGCAACGTCCTGCAAAACGCAGGACGCGCCGCCCACCATTGCATGTTCGCCGATGCGGCAGAACTGGTGCACGCCCGCGAGCCCGCCGAGAATGGCCCAATCGCCCACATGGACATGGCCACCCAACGTTGCGGCGTTGGCGAGAATGACGTCATCGCCTACAGTACAGTCGTGTGCGACATGGGCATAGGCCATGAACAGCCCGCGTGAGCCAATGGTCGTAACGCCACGATCCTGCGCCGTGCCACGATGCACCGTGCAGCTTTCGCGGAAGACGTTATCGTCACCGATGACGACTTTCGTCGGTTCGTTGGCATATTTTTTATCTTGTGACGCGAGGCCGATCGAGCAAAACGGAAAAAAGGTGTTTCCCTTGCCGATTTGAGTATCGCCAGCGATCACCACATGCGAAACAAGCTTGCAACCAACGCCCAGCACAACATCCTCGCCAACCGTGCAGAACGGGCCCACCTCAACGTCCGGCGCGAGTTTTGCTCCCGCATGCACAACAGATAACGTGTGAACGTACGCCATCAGCCCGCCTGCAACGCTGCGATCAACGTTGCCTCGACAGCGAGCTGTCCGTCAACCGTGGCGCGACATGCGAACTTGCCGATGTTGCGAACGATGCGGCTGGTTGTTACTTCAAGAATTAGCTGATCGCCGGGGATGACGATGCGCTTGAAGCGCGCGTTGTCAATGCCCGCCAGATACACGATTTGCGGTCTAGCGTCAGCGTGTTTGGGTTGTGAGGTGTATGCCAGTACGGCAGCGGCTTGCGCCAGCGCCTCGATCATCAACACACCCGGCATAACCGGTTTGCCGGGAAAATGCCCGCTAAAAAACGGCTCGTTGACGGTGACGTTCTTAAGCGCCTTAACCCGCTTGCCAATCTCCAGCTCCAGCACTCGGTCGATCAATAAAAAGGGGTATCGGTGCGGCAACAGCTCCGCGATTTTGGTGATGTCGAGCGTCAGTCCCGCCAACGGAACTACGGGGGTCACTTCGTTCACAGCGTTCACGGATTCGTTCATAAACGTAATTGTCGCAAAACACGCCGGGACCCGGCGCAAAACCGCTAGGTGGGGTCGGCGGGCGTCCGACTTGAGCGACGCAGCTTCGCCGCGATTTTGATCCAGTCCCGATGTTCAGTCGTCGGAAACACACCCGTGTACTGGCCGGGCTCGGTGATGGAGGAAGCGACCAACGTGCCACCAGAAACAACCACGTCGTCGCAAATCGACAGATGACCCACGACCATTGACGCTCCGCCGAGCATGCAGCGCGCACCGATCATGGCACTCCCGGCAATGCCAACGCATCCGGCAATGGCCGTGTTTTCTCCAATTCGCACGTTGTGGGCGATCTGCACAAGGTTGTCGATTTTGACGCCATTGCCAATAACGGTATCTTCGATGGCCCCGCGATCAATCACGGTGTTGGCACCGATGTCGACATCGTTGCCGACGATGACCGTGCCGACCTGCGCTACTTTGCGCCAGCCTTCGCGCGTAGGCTGAAAACCGAAGCCTTCAGAACCGACGACGGCACCTGGATGCACAATGCAGCGATCACCCAGGCGAACGCCCGCAAGCACGCGAGCGCCAGGATAAAGCAGACAGTGCTCGCCGATGATTACATCGTCGCCAACAAAGGCATACACACCAATAACGCTGCCCGCTCCAATCAAGGTTCGCGCACCGACACTGGCGAATGCATCAACGCGCACACCATCAACACGCGCCGACGACGCGACTTGCGCCAGTGCCGACAGTGCGGGCACATGAATCGGGTCCGGGAATAGCAAATCAAGCGCGCTTGCAAAAGCGGCGTGTGGCGCGGGATGAATAATGCGTGTGCAGGACGCAATGTCGGCGTCCGTTTCGCGCATGATGAGCACGCTGGCTAAGCTGCTGCTTGCCGCAGCGCGGTATTTTGCGTCGGCGAAAAAGGCGAGGTCGCCCGACGCGGCGACATCAAGACTGGCGACACCGGTGATTTGCACGGTGTCGTCGCCGATACACTGAACTCCTAGCTCAGCAGCAAGCGCCTTAGCGGTAAGGGGTCGCCCGACGCGTCGTCCCATAGGGGCATTCCAATAAATCCATTTTTCGGGCGAATTGCTACGTTGCGCGGTGCTCGCCATCCTCATGTACCTGTAAGTACATTCCGGTTGCTCCGTGCCACGCGGATTCTCGCGAACTACTTGTCGGCGAGCGCCTTCAACACACGATCTGTGATGTCGATGCGGTTACTGACGTAGACCGCCTCTTGCAAAATCAAATCAAATTTTTCTGATTCGGCGATTAGTTGAATTGTCTTTTGTAGGCGCTCCTGGAGCCCCGCCAATTCCTCATTACGACGCAGGTTTTCGTCTTCGCGAAGCTCGCGTTGCGCGCGTTGCAAATCGCGGCTCATCACTTCGAGTTCACGCTGTTTGTTGCGACGGTCTACGTCGTTTAGCGTCAGTTGCTCTTTCTCAAACGCAGCGGACAGGTCACGAAATTTCTTGGCGATACGTTCAACGTCGGCTTGCCGCGCGGCGAATTCGCGTTCCAGTTTTTTGAATGCCCGTTGCGCCGGCGCGGACTCGCGCAACAGCTTTTCCGTATTGACCAGCCCGATCTTGAGCTCCGGAGTTCGGGCGGCGGACGCAGCCGTACTCTGCGCCCACCCGGCACCAGTGCTCGCGAGCAAAGCGGATGCAATTAGCGGGCGGACAAAAGAGCGCATCAAAACAAACATCAACATGACACCTTCAAGTCTAGAACAATGTGCCAACCTGGAACTGGAACCTTTGCGCCTTGTCGGTCGGCTTGGAACCGATCGGAATGGCATAGCTGAATTTCAGAGCGCCGATCGGCGACTGCCATGCAATGGCGAGACCAGTTGAGAAGTGAATGCGCTCATTGTCTTTTTGCAGCGCGCCACCCTTGTCATAAACCTGGCCCGCATCGACAAACAAACTGCCGCGAACGGATTTATCGTTTTTGGTGCCGGGGAACGGGAACAAAATTTCGTTGTTGACCGTGAACTTGCGCCGTCCGCCAGTGGCGTTGCCTGTGTACGAAGTGCTTGACGACGTGGTGCCGTCCGCATTTGTGGTGACTGCCGAGGTCACCGCTTCGCGCGGACCCAGCGAGTTCGTTTCATAACCGCGTACCGAACCTACGCCACCTCCGTAGTAATTCTGGAAAAACGGCAACGAACGTCCGCCATAGCCGCTGCCGAAACCGGCCTCCACATTAACGCCATAGACAAAATCAGCCACCAATGGAATAAACGCCTGGCCTTGATAGTTGACCTTGAAAAACTTCACCGCCGTAAATGGCAACGTCGACTCGACGCTGATGCTCTGCAGCCAACCGCGCGTTGGGTAAATCAGACTGTCGCGCGAATCGCGTGCCCAACCTGACGACACTTTGTAGGTGTTGTTGTTGTATCCGAATTCGTTCGCATAATCGTAGAAACGTTGCGGGCTGATACCAGGGTAGAGCTGAAGATTCGAGTTTTCAGCCGAGAAGCCCACGCTCACGCTATCGGTTTCGCTGATCGGAATACCGAAACGCATTCCACTGCCAATCGTCGATAACTTGTAGCTGCCAACACCGGTCGACGTCGGGTCGTAGGTGCGCCGATAAATATCGATACCGCGACTGATGCCGTCTGGCGTGAAATATGGGTTGGTGTATGCAATAACCGCAGTCTTTGCGACGCGACTCGTGTTGACTTGCAACGCGAGCGAATTGCCCGTACCCAGCACGTTGTTCTGCGAGATTGACGCGGTTAACACAAGCTTATCCGCGCTGGAATAACCAGCTCCTGCGTTAAGGCTTCCGGTATTTTTTTCGGTCACCGCGACATCGATATCCACCTGATCGCTCGCCCCCGGTACGGCCTGATTATCCATCGTTACTTCAGAAAAAAAACCGAGACGATCAAGGCGGACTTTGGAGCGCTGAATCTTGCTCTGGTCGTACCAGGACGCCTCGAGCTGGCGCAGCTCGCGGCGGATCACTTCATCACGGGTTTGCGCATTGCCGGAAACGTTGATGCGTCGCACATACACGCGGCGGCCCGGATCGACGACAAAGTTAAATGCAACCGTACGTTTCTCGCGATCTATTTCGGGCACTGCATTCACACCGGCAAAAGCGTAGCCCTCACGACCGAGTCGGTCGCTTATGGCTTTGGCGCTGTCAGCCAGCCGCGTTCGCGAGAAGATGTCGCCAGAATTTACCCGAATTAACGAACGAAGTTCCGCCTCTGGCACCAGGAGATCGCCGCTCAGCGCGACGTTAGACACAGTGAACTGCGCACCTTCGCTAATGTTGATGGTGACAAACACCTTGGAACGATCCGGCGACAACGACACTTGCGTTGACTCAACCGCAAACTCAAGGTAGCCGCGGTTAGTGTAATAACTGCGAATGACCTCGAGGTCGGCTTGAAGCTTCTGCTTCGAGTACTGATCGTCCTTGGTGTACCAGGAAAACCAGCCGCCTGTGGCTAACTGAATCTCGGAAAGCAGTGTCTTCTCCGAAATGACATTGGCACCGACGATGTTGATGGCGTCAATCTTTGCGACTTCGCCCTCTTTTACCACGATGGCAACGCCGGTGCGGTTACGCTCCAGAGGTGTAAGGGTAGTCGTGACCTCTACGTCATAACGACCGCGCGAGAGATACTGCTTTTTGATTTCCTGTTCGGCTTTGTCGAGAATGGTGCGATCAAAAATGCGGCCTTCAGACAGACCCGCGTCGCGTAGCGCTTTTTTCAGCGTGTCTTTATCAAACTCTTTGGCACCGGTGATATCGATGGAGGCAACCGTAGGCCGCTCGACAACCGACACAATCACAACCCCTTCCAGTGCCTCAATACGAACATCGCGAAAGAAACCAGTGGCGAATAGCGCTTTGATGGCACTTGACGCTGCCGCGTCGTCAAAGCGGTCCCCTACCTTGACGCCCATGTAATTGAACACGGTGCCAGCGTCGGTACGCTGCAGCCCTTCAACGCGAATGTCGCGAACGGTGAAAGGGTCGATCGCGAAAGCGGAAGTCGAACAACCAAAGATGCCCGCGCACAGCAGGCCAAAAGTTATACGGCGTGGCGAAAATGGAAAACGTAGTAAGGGTCGGGTCACGAGATGATTCGCAAAAAGTCGTTGTAGAGTGCGAGCGCGGTGAGGGCGGTGACAAAACCGATGCCAACGCGCTGTCCAAATGCTTCAGCACGCTCTGAAAGTGGCGCTCCCTTTAACGCTTCGAAGAGATGATATAGCAACTGTCCGCCGTCGAGCATGGGTACGGGCAGCAGGTTGAGCACGCCAATGGAGATGCTGACTATGGCAAGGAATAGCGTAAACGCCACCGCACCTTGCGTGAGCGTTGCACCCGCGCCCTCCGCCATGCTCAGTGGACCAGAAATCTGGCGCAGCGAAATGTCGCCAGTTAACATGCCCCAGAGCAAACGTACCGTCAGCGCGGAGGCGTCAAAGGTGCGTTGGACGGCAGCGACTAGCGCTTCAGGAATAGAGCGCTGGCGATCAATCAGCCATCCGTCGCCCAGATTTAGTGGACTGATCGCACCGACATCGATGCGTCCGACGGAAACCTTGGCAATGCGTTCTGCACGAGGATTGACCACGATTTCCTGCGTCGTTCCCTGACGGCTAACACCCAGCCTGACCTGCCCGCCCGGAGCCGTTTGAATGACCTTGGTCAATTGCGTCCATTGCCGAATGGGTTGCCCGTCAACAGCAACAATCTGGTCCCCGACTTTCAGGCCCGCCGCCGCTGCTGGCCCGCCCTCTTTCACGGTGCCGATGATCGCGGGCTGATCGAACACGAGCCCCCATCCCGAGAGCCTGGTGCCGACGCTGTCGGGCGTCACAGCCGAACTGTCACCACGCGTCAAAGTGAGGCTACGTTCGACGCCGCGCTCCTCAACGTCGAGCTTCAGCTCAGTATCGAACAGACTAGTTAACAGCGCCCACCGGACGTCGCCCCAATGCGCAACTGCGTGATCGTTGATTCGCACGATATGCTCGCCACCGCGCACGCCAGCGATTGCAGCCGGCGTGTTCGATTCGGGCTTTGCGACCAATGCGGCTAGATCGCGATCAGGAGCCGACAACGCCAGTGCGTAGAGAAATGCGGCAAGGACAAAGTTGGCCAAGGGCCCCGCCGCCACGATCAGCGAGCGCTTCCACAGCGACTGCTTATTGAACGCCGCGCTGGTGTCGGCGTCCTGGGCCTCATTGGCGTCCGGGTCGCGCGTGTCAAGCATGCGCACATAGCCACCCAGCGGAATGGCTGAAATGGCAAATTCAGTGCCCGCAAAAATGCTGCGCTTTCCAGTCCATTTGAGCAGCACGGGGCCAAAGCCGACCGAAAAGCGGATGACTCTGACCTTGCACCAGCGCGCCGCAAGGTAATGCCCCATCTCATGCACGGTGACGAGAATCGCCACCGCGAGCAAAAACCCCAACAAAGAACTTCCAAAAACTGACATCAGCTGGCCGACACCATCATGACATTCTCCAAAATTGCACGGGCTTGGGTACGGGCGAGACGATCACGCGCGAACACTTCATCCACGGACAATGAATCAGACAGGTCAAGTTGCTCAAGGGTTCGTTCCGTTGTGCGAACGATGTCGGTGTATCGAATTTCACCGGCTAAGAAGGCGGCGACGGCAACCTCGTTTGCCGCGTTTAACGCCAGACACGCGCCCTGCCCATGCTTGAGCGCGTTGTACGCAAGTCGTAACGCGGGAAATCGTGCATGATCAACTTCGAAAAACTCCAGTTTGCCGAGCGCTGTCAAGGACAAGCGCGGAATCGCAAGTGGGAGTCGCGCTGCAAACTCCGAAGGTTGTGCGGCGACACCCAGCGCATGAGCAATCGGCACCTGCATATCCGCTGGGCCAAGATGCGCGAGGATCGAGCCGTCAACAAACTCGACCATCGCATGCACGATGCTCGTTGGATGGATCATGACGTGCACGTCAGCGGCAGGGCGATTGAAAAGTAGCGCCGCCTCAATCACCTCCAGCCCCTTGTTCATCAGAGTCGCTGAGTCGACCGAAATTTTCCGGCCCATTGCCCAAGTCGGATGTTTGCACGCTTCATCCGGCGTAATCGAAATAAAGGTATCGAGCGGACGCAAACGAAAGGGGCCACCTGAGGCGGTCAACGTGATGCAACGAACGCGGTGCGGATCGCAATCAAGGCCGTTGGCGCATTGAAACACGGCATTGTGTTCACTATCGATGGGTAACAGCTGGGCTCCGCTTGCGGCCGCTTTGTCAAGCAGCAACCGGCCCGCCGCTACAAGCGCTTCTTTATTGGCCAACAACACCCGCTTGCCCGTAGCCACTGCGGCCCAGGTCGACGGCAGTCCGGCGAATCCTGAAATGCCAGCGACAACAACGTCAACATCATTCGAGCTAGCAATCGCCGTCACCGCATCGTCGCCACCTTCGACGCGCACGTTACTGTGTTGCGACACGGCTTTTTGCAGCGCCATCGCCGCCGAAAGGTCCGATACAGCGCAAAATTGCGGCTGAAATTCCGCGATGATTGGTAACAGCGCTTGCCAGTTGCAACGCACTGCCACCGCGACCAGTTGAAAACGGTGTCGATGCTGGCGCAATACCGCGAGCGTGCTCGCGCCAATCGAGCCAGACGCACCCAGTAGTGCGACGCGAATCATCGCCTCACCACAGTGGCTTCACCAGCGTCAGCAGCACCGTGGCCAGCGGCAGCACAGCCAACTGCGCGTCAATGCGGTCCAGCACGCCTCCGTGGCCGGGCAATAGCTGGCTCGAATCTTTCACCGCTGCCTGCCGCTTCAACTGCGACTCCCAGAGATCCCCCATCACCGCGCTGGCCCCTAGAAATGCGCCCGCTGCCGCAGCCATCAAAAGCTGCAACACGCCCGAACAAAGCCCGAGATAAAACGACACGGCCGCCGTCCACAACGCCGCGGCAACGACGCCGCCGATTGCGCCCTCGCGGGTCTTTCCCGGACTGATCGACGGCGCTAATTTGACGCGTCCGAACCTCCGTCCGACAAAGTAGCCCGCCACATCCGCCACTACCGTAACCATAATCACGGCAAGCAAAAACCGGGCACCGACTCGCTGCAACAACACCACTGAGAGCCACGCAGCGCCGATGACGACAGGCATGGTCAAGACGCTTGACCAAGAGTTCAACACAATCGCGCGGCGCGACAATTGAAACGGCACGACTGCGAGCCAGAAGGCGGCCGCCAGCAACAAAAATGGCAAGAATGATTTGAACAGGGTTGTTGCGATTTCACTATTGTCGCCGCTCACAAACAGTGCCACTACAAACGCAGCGATTAGCGACGCAAGGACCACGCAGGACGTAACAATTTGCGAACGAGAGGCAGTGGGCGACAACCGCGAAAACTCCCACGCTGCAGCCGCGCAAAAGCAGGTTACGAGCATGGTCCACAGCGCGCTGGAACCCGTAGCAAGCGTGCCAACCACTACGACCGCCAAAACGAGCGCGGTCATGACCCGGATTCGCAAATTGGATCGCACGATCGTCAGTTTGTCGCGCTGGCGCGGCTATGTTGCCGCAGTTGATCACCGGTCTTGCCAAAGCGTCGTTCGCGCTTTGCAAACCATTCGATCGCTTCAGCAAGCTCAGCCTCGCTGAAATCCGGCCACAGCGTATCGGTAAAATAGAGCTCGGTGTAGGCCAGTTGCCACAACATGAAATTGCTGATTCGCCGCTCGCCGCCGGTCCGTATAAATAAGTCCGGGTCGGGTTGATCAGCGAACGCCAGACGGTTTGGAAACGATTGCAAGTCGCCACTCAGTTGGGCTCGATTGACCGCCTGCTCCACATCCCAGCGTCCGCCATAGTTGACCGCGACGTTCAGGCGAAACTGATGATTGGATCGGGTCAGCAACTCCGCGTCGTGGATTAGCTGTCGCGTTTCTTCACTCAACACCGAAACATCGCCAACGGCGCTAAAGCGAATGCCGTTGCCATGAAGTTTTTGCACTTCTTCGCGCAGCGCACGCAAAAACAAGTCCATCAAAAAGGATACTTCGTCGGGAGGACGCTGCCAATTTTCGCTGCTAAACGCAAAGATGGTCAGGCACTCGACGCCGTGTTTCATGCACCCGCGGATCAGCGCTCGCACCGCCTCTAAACCTTGCTTGTGCCCGGCGACGCGCGGCAAAAAACGGCGCTTCGCCCAGCGACCGTTACCGTCCATGACCACAGCGATGTGGCGCGGCGTAGCGTTCGAGTCGATAACAGGGTCAGCAGACACGATAAACGTCTTGATGTCGAAGCGCTGGTTCGCCTAAACCGACAACAACTCGGCTTCTTTAACGGCAAATTGTCGTTCTACTTCGCCGATGCTTTTGTCGGTCAGCTTCTGCACGTCATCCTGTGCGCGACGTTCGTCATCCTCGGAGATCGTCTTGGCTTTTAGCGCGTCTTTGAGCACATTGTTGGCATCGCGGCGGACGCTGCGAATGGCAACACGCGCGTCTTCCGCCTCACCTTTGACCAGCTTCACCAGTTCACGACGACGCTCTTCATTCATCATCGGCATCGGCACGCGAATCACGTCGCTGGTCACTGACGGATTGAGACCAATGTCCGCGTCGCGAATGGCCTTCTCGATGGCCTGAATCATCTTCTTTTCGTACGGCTGCACGCCCAGCGTCCGCGCGTCCAGCAGAGTCACGTTCGCCACTCCGCTAATCGGCGTCATCGAACCGTAATACTCGACCTGCACGGCGTCGAGCATGCCGGAGTGCGCGCGCCCGGTACGCACTTTCGAAAAATTATTCTTGAGCGCTTCAAGCGCTCTAAGCATTTTTTGCTCAGCTGTTTTTTTGGTATCAGTAATCATGATCAAGTCTCAACACTTAGGTTAGCGCGTACCCATTAGCAAACAACAGTTGTGCCTTCGTCCTCACCGCACACCACGCGTTTGAGCGCACCAGCCTTGAATATGCTGAACACGTTTAGCCGCAATTGTTGGTCGCGACACAACGCGAGCGCTGTTGCGTCCATCACTTTCAAATTTTTGATAATCGCCTCGTCGAACGTGAGGCTCGCGTATCGGGTGGCCGTGGCATCTTTCATCGGATCAGCGGTGTACACCCCGTCAACTTTAGTCGCTTTCAACACCAGGTCAGCGTTGATCTCACGGCCACGCAGAGCCGCCGCGGTGTCGGTGGTGAAAAACGGGTTGCCAGTTCCAGCGCCGAAGATCACAATCTTGCCTTCTTCGAGGTAGCGCAATGCCTTGCCGCGAATGTAGGGCTCGGCGACCTGGTTGATGGTCAACGCGGACTGCACGCGAGCGACTAGGCCCGCACGCCGCATCGCGTCAGCCAATGCCAGCGCGTTCATGAGCGTTGCCATCATGCCCATATAGTCAGCAGTGGCGCGATCCATCCCGGTCGCGCTGGGCGCGATCCCACGAAAAATATTGCCGCCGCCAATTACGACGCCGATCTGAACGCCCAGATCGGACACCTCTTTGATCTCGCCCACGATGCGATCAATGACCATTGGGTTGATGCCGTAAGCATCATCCCCCATCAGCGCCTCGCCAGACAGCTTCAGGAGGATTCGCTTGAATGCAGGCGTGCACGCAGGCGTTGGTGCGGGCGCTGGCGTAGATGGATTTGAACTAGACATAACTTTGAAGTTTATCGCGACAGCCACTTTTTAGGACTAGTACAACGTCGCTTCACCAGACAAAAGAGGCCCCAAAGGGCCCCTCTTTGCGGTGATACCGATGGGGTCTAGAGGCCCTTGACCGCCGCCGCCACTTCCGCTGCGTAGTCCACCGCCTTTTTTTCGATGCCTTCGCCAACGACGTACATCTGAAAACTATGCACTTTCGTGTTGGCAGCCTTGAGTATCTTCTCGACAGTTTGCTCGGGATCCTTCACAAAGGGCTGGCCAAGCAACGTCACTTCTGCCAAGTACTTGTTAATGCGACCTTCAACCATCTTGGCGACGATATCTGCCGGTTTGCCCGACTCAGCCGCCTGCGCCGCAAAAATCTTGCGCTCGTTTTCGATTAATTCTGCGGGCACTTCGTCACGCGACACGCACACCGCCCGAGTCGACGCCACCGAGGCCGCGAGATGCATTGCCACATCGCGTGCGATGTCGCCATTGCCGTCGAATTCGACAAGCACGCCAATGCGTCCGCCGCCGTGGACATAGCTCACGACTTTGCTGCCAGGCCCACCAGTGCCACCGACACGCACAAAACGACGCACGTTCATGTTCTCGCCGATCTTCTGCACCAGCGCTGCGCGCTTGGCCTCTGCCATTTCGCCGTCGATGTGCGTGGTCATCAACGCAGCAACGTCAGCGGGGTTTGCGCTACCCACGTTGTTAGCGAGTGCTGCGGCCATCGCCAGCAAGTCAACGTTCCTCGCCGCAAAATCGGTTTCGCAGTTAAACTCGACCAGCGCGCCCACCGTTGCATCGGCTGCAACGTAGACGCCGATGGTGCCTTCAGCAGCCTGACGGGACGCGGCTTTGCTGGCCTTGGCACCCGACTTGATGCGCATCAGCTCTTCCGCTTTTTTGATGTCGCCGCCCGTTTCTGCGAGTGCGTGTTTGCATTCCATCATGCCGAGACCCGTCATCTCGCGCAACTCTTTAACCAGCGATGCAGAAATTTCTGCCATGTTCTTCTCCACTTCGCCGCGCCTGCTGGCCGCGACGTAAAAATCTAAAGGTTCAATTCAATAAAAAATGGGGCTCGCATGCTATGCAGAGCCCCACGTTTGATGCGGGTGGCTTACTGCTTTGCTGCCATGTCGGCAGGATCAACGTCCACGAATTCTTCAGTCTGCGTTTGCGCTTGCACGATTTCCTGGACAGCTTGCGATTTGCCTTCCAGGATCGCGTCTGCAACGCCGCGCGCGTAAAGACGAATGGCCTTGCTGGAGTCATCGTTGCCCGGAATCACGTAATCGATGCCGTCGGGCGAATGGTTGGTATCAACCACGCCGACCAACGGGATGCCAAGTTTAATGGCTTCCTGCACGGCTATTTTTTGATAGCCAACATCGATGATGAACATCGCGTCGGGCAGCGAGACCATGTCCTTGATGCCGCCCATCGACGTCATCAACTTGTCGTATTCGCGGGTCAGGGTCAGTGCTTCGCGCTTGTTCATGCGCTCAAACGTGCCGTCGAGTTTCATCGCTTCAAGTTCTTTTAGACGCTTGATCGAGCCTTTGACAGTCTTGAAGTTCGACATCATGCCGCCAAGCCAGCGATGATCAACGAAAGGCATGCCAGCGCGCTGCGCCTCTTCCTTGATGATCTCACGGGCTTGACGCTTGGTCGCGACGAAAAGAATGGTGCCACGGTTGGCCGCCAGACGACGCACATAGGTCATCGCGGCGTTGTATTGCTCCATCGTCTTCTCAAGATTCACGATGTGAATCTTGTTGCGGGCACCGAAAATAAACGGTGCCATTTTTGGGTGCCAAAAACGGGTTTGATGACCGAAATGGACACCAGCTTCCAGCATTTCACGCATGGTCGTAGACATAACTTTTCTCCTGGTGGGTTTGACCTCCACTCGCTAGCGTTTGCTGAAATCCAAAGTCTTTCAGCGAACACCCATCAGATTATGCGAGTGTGCGGATTTGTCCAGTGTGGACAGCTTTCTAGTATAGCCCGTAGACCGTTAGTCCGCCACCTTCGCGCCTGAAATTCCAGTTCAAGCACCATTTTTCAGGGTTCGTGCGATTCCTTGAGATAGCTTTGCGCGTTAGCTCGTACTTAGCGTGGAGTAAGCTCCACACATGTTACTAATCAACTATGGTCATAAATTCGA
Organism: Burkholderiales bacterium; assembly: GCA_043758415.1. Taxonomy (GTDB): domain Bacteria; phylum Pseudomonadota; class Gammaproteobacteria; order Burkholderiales; family Casimicrobiaceae; genus Casimicrobium. The sequence goes on along the minus strand of JAYVNO010000293.1, from coordinate 9,841 downwards.
TTTATCGCCCTATGCATTGGTACTTGCACAGCAACGCTGTTAACCGCTTTGACTTACCAGCTTTCGGTCGTAGGTAGCCGGAGCGCATACACATCACACTCCGCTGCCAGTCACAGGCGTTGTCCAGGCTAAGGCGCTTCAAATCTTTATGCACCTCCCCTCACCCGACCACACCCTTGTCACCTTTACGGGCACCGACGCACTGACGTTTTTGCAATCGCAACTGACCAACGATGTGGCGGCATTGACTATCGGTGGCTGGCAATGGCAAGGATACTGTTCAGCCAAAGGCAGGCTGCAAGCCACGTTCGCGCTAGCTCGCACGGGCGACGACGCGTTTGCGGCGGTGGTTCACAACTCGGTCGCCGCGACGTTTGCCAAACGCGTGACGATGTTTCGTCTGCGCGCAAAGCTCTCCATTGAGTTGAGCCCATCGCTGGTTGCGACACTGCATTTGACGCAACCCGAAATCGCACAGAAACCGCTTGCAAGCATCGACCTGGGTCATGGTCGCTGGGTCACCATCGAACCAATACAAAACGCTTCTGTCGACGCAACGCCTGCCCATACCAATGTCGCTGGCGACCGCGCCGCATTTATGCAGCGCTGGAATTTACTGGGTATCGAGGCCATGCAGCCAGAAATTACAGTCGCCACGACCGAAATGTTCGTTCCACAAATGATTAATTGGGATCACGTGCAACCGGGCGGCGGTGTGAGCTTCAGCAAAGGCTGTTATCCCGGACAAGAAGTGGTGGCGCGCGCGCATTATCGAGGCGCGGTGAAACGGCAGCTGGAGCTCCTGCGATTACCCGCGAATGCCAATGCCAACAACGGGACCGAAGTGATGTTGAGTGATGGCCGCAGCGCGGACCTGTGCAATATCGCAACCGACGTTAACCTGTCGATGGTCGCGCTGGTGGTGACAGCGCCGCGGATCGCTTTAGCGTAGCGCGAAATCGACTAGAACCTGCCGCCGATGGCGCGAAATATCCCGCGAAAGATATCGACCTCTTCCCGCTCCAGTCGCGTGCGGTTAAACAACCGTCGCAATCGTGCAAACAGGCGGCGGGGATTCGCCGGGTTGTAGAAGCCAATTTCGGTGAGCGTTTGTTCCATGTGGACGTACATCGCGTCGATTTCGATTTGCGTGGCTGGCTGGAACTCAGGTGCAGCGTAGCCCTCGCGCAAACCTGCGGCCATGCGCAATTCGTACGCGAACACCTGCGCCGCGCTGCCGAGGTTGAGCGACGAATAATCGGGATTGGCAGGGATGAAAGCGAGCGTCTGGCAACGCGCTACTTCCGCGTTGCTTAAACCGCTGGTTTCGCAGCCGAAAATCAGGGCGACCTTGCCTTGACCTGTGGCTTCTATCAAGCGCGCCGCTGCCGTTCTGGCGTCAGCCACTTCGCCTGCAAAATCGCGTCCTCTCGCCGAACTGCCGACGACATACACGCAGTCCGCGAGCGCGTCCTTCAGCTCAGAAAACACCACGGCTTCGTCCAGAACATCAGTGGCACCCGCAGCGCGGGCCGTGGCAATTTCACTGGGAAATACGTCAGGATTGACCAGTCGCAATTCGCCTAGCCCCATTGTTTTCATGGCACGGGCGACGGCCCCGATGTTGCCGGGATGCGAGGTGTGCGACAGCACGATGACCACGTTTTGCAGCGGATTGCCCTGAACCTTCAGCGGCAGATTAAAATCCAGTAGTTGAGTCGACGCATCAATGTCGTTGTTGCCCTGGCTCACACGCTCTTTCCAAAATTATTGAAATCTTCTATGCATCCGATGTTGAACACTGCGGTCAAAGCCGCCCGCGACGCCGCTGAAATCATCCAGTTTGGGGCGCGCAATCTCGACCGACTCAGCATCGACAGCAAAGGGCCCGGCGACTTTGTGACCGAGATCGACCGCAGGGCCGAAGAGACGATTGTAGATACGCTGCTCGGTGCCTATCCAAACCATGGCATCATCGCCGAAGAAGGCTCCGGTAACACGCGCGGCAACTCGCAGTCAGATCACATCTGGATCATCGACCCGCTTGATGGCACCACCAATTTTCTGCACGGACTGCCGACCTACTGCGTGTCGATCGCGCTGCAGGTGGAAGGCAAGCTCACGCAAGCCGTGATTTATGACCCGAACCGGAACGACCTTTTCACCTCATCGCGCGGTGCCGGTGCGTTCATGAATAACCGCCGCATTCGCGTCTCAAAAACGCTCAAACTGCGCGACGCGCTGATCGGCACCGGCTTCCCGTTTCGCGACGGCGCGGCGTTCGACGAATACGTCATCCAGTTCAAGAAGCTGATGCCAAAAACGGCTGGCCTGCGCCGTCCCGGATCGGCAGCGCTTGACCTGGCGTACGTTGCGGCGGGCTTCTACGACGGCTTCTGGGAGATGAAATTGAGCCCGTGGGACATGGCGGCAGGCGCGCTGCTCATCATGGAAGCAGGCGGTTTGGTCACCGGCATCGACGGCGAAGATTCGTACATGGATTCGGGCGCAATCGTAGCCGCCACGCCGAAAATTTTCCCGGAATTGTTGAAGATTTTGCAGCCGTAATTGGGTGGGTGGTAGCCATCAGCTTTTTACGCTGAGCCATACTTAGATTGGGCGTTGCCGCTACTTAAGCAGTAAGTCGATAAATAGCGTTATCCGCATATATCCCCATACGCAATGGGCGTTTCACGGTAAAGCTGATGGTCGTAGGGTCGGCACCCCGTGCCCACCGTCACGCGTGAAAAAGGACGAGGCGTTGGTCAAGCCTGGGTGGGCATGGGGTGCCCACCCTACGAAACTCGGAAGAATCACCTACTCTGGCGTCATACTCGCCGCAGGCGGGTATCCAGCACTTAACCACACTTTCACATCATTCAATGCGCTTTTGACCGCACACTTTCTGGATTCCCGACTACGTCGAGAACGACGCCTTTCGAGATGCGTGACTAAATAAAAAATCGCCGGACTAATTCACACGATGTCGACCCACACCCCAATGATGCAGCAGTATCTGGCGCTCAAGGCAGAGCATCCGGACAAGCTGGTGCTGTATCGAATGGGCGATTTTTATGAGGTGTTTTTTGATGATGCGCGGCGCGCGGCGAAGCTTCTCGACATCACGCTGACCGCGCGCGGCACGTCTGACGGTGCGCCGATTCCGATGGCGGGCGTGCCGTTTCATGCGCTGGATGGCTACCTCTCAAAGCTGCTTCGTGCAGGCGTCACGGTGGCCATCGTCGAGCAAATCGGCGTGCCCGGATTGAGCAAAGGCCCGGTGGAGAGAAAGGTCGCGCGCATCGTCACGCCAGGCACCGTGACCGATGCCACGCTGGTCGATCCACGTCGCGAAACGATCCTCGCCGCCGTCACGCTGGACAACGCCCGTGCAGGTGTCGCACTGATCAACGCGTCGGCCGGAACGCTCGTGTTGCGCGACGTGCAGCAGTCGGAACTCGCCGCCTACCTCGCGCGCAAAGCGCCCGCCGAAATCATTCACAGCGAGTCCGCTGCGCCTGCACTCGCCGCGCTTTTAAGCAATGCTTTTATGCTGCGCGCACGGCCGGATTACGAGTTCACGCCGACCCGCGCGCAGGACGAGCTGACGCAGTCGCTCGGCACCTCCACCACCGCGCATCTCGACGTGGAGCGTGTGCCGCTCGCGATCAACGCAGTCGGCGCGGGCCTCGCGTTTGTGCGCATGGTCAACGGCGGCACGCGGTTGCCGGTGTCGACCGTGCTTACCGAGCGCGCGAGCGAGGCACTGGAGATGGACGCCGCGACGATTCGCAATCTGGAGATCGTGCAAACGTTGTCCGGTGCGGCCGAACCGACCGTCCTCTCCCTACTGGATCGCTGCGAAACGGCAGCGGGCTCGCGGTTGTTGCGCGCACGTTTATGCGAACCGCCGCGTGATCCAGCGCAGGCTCGCGTGCGGCATGACGGCGTCGCGTCGCTGGCACGAGATCAGACGGTGACTTTCAGCGCGGTGCAAGACGTGCTGCGCGGCCTCTCCGACATCGAACGCATCGCCAGCCGCATTGCGATGGCGAGCGTGCGTCCACGCGAGCTGGCAGGGCTGCGCACGACGCTCGCCACGTTGCCGCAGCTGAACGAGCTGCTTACGCGTGCCAACGACGCATCATTACAGCAACTCAACGCCGCAATCACCGTCACGCCGCAGTGGCTCGCGTTGCTGCAAAGCGCTATCGCCATTGATCCCGCGTTGGTGGTGCGCGACGGCGGCGTGATCGCGGGTGGATACGATGCTGACCTCGACGAACTGCGCGCGATTCAGTCAGACAGCAGCGCGTTTCTGACCGCGATGGAAGTGCGTGAACGTGAGCGAACAGGCATCCCGAATTTGCGCGTGGAATACAACCGCGTCAGTGGTTTCTACATTGAAATCACGCAGAGCTACGTGGCGCTTGTGCCGGTGGAATACAAGCGGCGGCAGACACTCAAAAACGTTGAGCGCTACATCACGCCGGAGCTTAAAACCTTCGAAGACAAAGCGCTCGCCGCGAATGATCGTGCGCTCGCTTTGGAGAAAAAATTATTCGACGAGCTGCTCGCAAAGCTCGCCCCGGCGCTTGATGAGTTGCGTCGCGCGGGCGCGGCGCTGGCCGAGCTGGACCTGCTCGCCAACTTCGCCGAGCGCGCTGAAACGCTCAAACTTGCACGGCCCAATTTCACGACGCTTCCGTGCCTGGAGCTGGCCGGCGCGCGGCATCCGGTGATCGAATCATTGGTCGATCAATTCATTCCGAACGATGTGCGCCTCGACAGCAAACGCGTTTGCGTGATCCTGACCGGCCCGAACATGGGCGGCAAAAGCACCTACATGCGCCAAGCTGCACTAGCCGTCATCATGGCGTATGCAGGCAGCTACGTCGCAGCCGATCAGGCGACCATCGGGCCGATTGACCGCGTGCTGACGCGCATTGGCGCGTCAGACGATTTGGCATCGGGCCGATCCACGTTCATGGTCGAGATGACCGAAGCCGCCGCGATTTTGCAACGCGCGACGCCGAACTCGCTAGTCATCGTCGACGAAATCGGTCGCGGCACCTCAACCTTCGACGGCCTCGCGCTCGCCACCGCCATTGCACGACGACTGATCAACAAGGCGCAAAGTCTGACGTTGTTCGCGACCCACTATTTCGAACTCACCGAACTCGCCAACGACTTCGCCACCTGCGTCAATCAGCACGTCTCCGTCGTTGAGCATGGCGATAAGGTGGTGTTTCTGCATGAAGTGAAAGCCGGCCCGGCGAGCCGGAGCTATGGAATCGATGTCGCGAAACTGGCTGGCATGCCCGCTGAGGTCATCCGCGATGCGAGGCGAGAGCTGGAGCGGCTGGAGAAAGAGCGTACCCATCATGCGCCGCAAGCGGACTTGTTTGCTGCTGAGCCGCTCGCAACAGACGCTGCCGATGCGCCGTCGCCGCTGACCGCCGCGCTCGCCGCGCTGGATGCGGACGATTTAAGTCCGCGGGAAGCACATGCGAAGCTGGCGGAGTTAATTAACCTGGCGCGCCAGCTTTAGCGCTTCAACGCGCTGCGCGTGAACCAAATTTTGCGTAGGGTGGGCAGCCTCTGCCCACCGTGGCGTAGCGTTGCCGAACGGGTCGAAATGCCGCAGGTTGGTGGGCACGGGGTGCCTACCGTACGCAAAATTCGGTTCACGCTTGGGTATCAAGCGTACGAACGACGAGCCTACTTGTAGCCAACGCGATTAACAATCTCCTGCGCCTGACGCTGGTTCTTGCCGAGTGCGATTACGTTCAGCGGGTCAGCTTTAAACGTTCCCATTGAATCGAGCGCGTCGTTTTTGAGCTTTGCGCTGACCACCACGGGCCACTCGTTGTTACCGTTGGCGAAGTAGGCCTGGGCTTCGTCACTGACCAGATACTCCATAAACTTGACGGCGTTTTCTTTGTTCGGCGCATTTTTGAGCACGCCGCCGCCCGACACGTTCATGTGTACGCCGCGACCGTTGGTGTTGGGCCACACGATGCGCAGTTTTTCCATGATCTCGCGGTCATCGGCCTTGTCCGATTTGATCAAACGCGCCACGTAGTAGGTGTTAGACAGCGCAATGGCACATTCGCCCGCAGCCACCGCTTTGATCTGATCGGTATCGCCACCTTTGGGTTGACGTGCGAGGTTAGCGTTGACGCCTTTTGCCCAGGCCTCAGCTTTGACCGCGCCGTCGTGCTCGATGATTGACGACAGTAACGAGAGCATGTAAACGTGCGAGCCGGAACGGGTGCAGATTTGGCCCTTCCATCGTGGGTCGGCAAGGTCTTCGTAGGTGGTCACGTCGCCCGCTTTAAGCTTGGACTTATCCACCAGTATCACTCGCGCCCGCGTTGAAAATCCGAACCAGGTGTTACTGGCCAAACGGTAGGCTGGAGGGATGCGCTCATCAAGCACTTTCGACTGAATCGGCGCGAACACGCCCTCCTGATCGGCGATCCACAAACGGCCCGCGTCCACGGTCAAAAAAACGTCGGCAGGCGAGTTCGCACCCTCCGCTTTGATGCGCGTCAACAGCGCATCTTCACCGCCGTCAATGCGGTTGATTTTGATGCCCGTGGCTTTGGTGAAATTGCTGTAAAGCGCCTCGTCGGTGTTGTAGTGGCGCGCGGAATACAGGTTCAGTACTTTGTCCTGCGCATGAGCGGTTATGGCGCTGAAACTGCTTGCAGCGGAGACGGAGACGAGCGCGATTTTCACAAAAAACTTGATGCGAAAAAACATTTGCATAAAACAATCCCGAAGAGTTAACGTGAATACGAACGATTCGCGAATATTAACATAATGCGAACCGTTCTCGTTTGCGTTTTTGGTCGTTTGAATTGACGATGGACGCATTCGTGCTGGCAGGCGGCGCAAGTCGCGATGGGTTGACGTCCGGCGAATTGCGACCGTCACAATCGGCGCGGCCTTACGGGCAGACCTGATCTAGACGGGCGCCTCAAGGTCCCGGCGCGAAAACGTATCGGCCTCGGTCAACCCATCGCGCATCAGGGCGAAAGCGGCGGTTTGCAGTTCGTGCAGGCGCGTCTGAGTAACGCTGTCCGGCTCGCCGTCGACGATCAGGCCAGACTCGCGCAGCACGCGCAATGACGGCACAGCGCTGGCGCGCCCATGTCCAGTTCAACGCGCAGCCCGTTGATCACCGCGTGGCGCGTCGGGTCGCCCGGCGCAGCGAAGCTTTTTCCGCCGTGAATCGTCAAGCAGTTGTGCTGCGGACAACACCAGCCAGCTTTCCGGGACCGCGCAGACGTTGCGTGAACCACCACAAATGCCCCTCAGGATCAATCGCGCCGTAGCTTCGGTCCGCCCAGTAATCCTCGCCGTAGTCATGCACTTTTGGCTCGTCGACGATCCTAGCGCCATGCCGTCTTGCCTGTTCGCAATGAGTGTCGACGTTGTCCACGTAAAGCATCAAACTCTGCGTGTTGCCTGCGGCAGTTAGCGGGCTCAGCATCTGTGTGGCGAACTTGACATCCGCACCCGATCGCTCAGAACACACCATCACTACGGCCTCCTCGTAGGTGATTTCGCTGTGCTCAATACGACTGCCCTCGCCTGCAATTTTCAGACGGACTGCAAAGCCGAATGCGGCACAAAGCCAATCAATCATGGTGCTGGCATTGCGGTAATAAATCGCCGTCGAAAGACGCGGCCAGCCTGCAGGCGTGGGGTTCATAGGCCGTCCTTATATATGGTCATGTACGTGTTATTCCGTTTTTACATCGTTACGGAAATAAATGGGCTCAATTTTTCGACGCAGATTAGCGCAGATTCGACGCCGATGACCGCAGATTTTCTTGATTGTCTGCTAAAAAGAATTTTCAGAAAATCTGCGGCAATCTGTGTGAAATCCGCGTTAATCTGCGTCAAAAATTAATGCTATTTTGAAATAGAAGTGGAATTACTAAACCATTAAGTTCTAGATCAACGAAACGTCACGTATAAGTGTTAGCGGAGCTGATGGTTTCTTTCACCTTGTTACTGAAGCGCCCGTTTGGGTTGGGCTCAGCCCGCCATTCTCCAGTTTATCGACTTCGACCGATTTGCGTAATTAGACTCATTCCAAACGGCACTTCCAGCCTAAAGCTGTATCTTCAAAAACGCAGCGAACTCAGCGCCGAATTCAGCATGTTCCAGGCCGAGTTTGACCGTAGCTTCGAGGTAGCCGAGCTTGGTGCCGCAGTCATAGCGAACCCCGACCGTTTCAACCGCGTAGGCGGGCTCGGCGGACATTAATGAAACGACGCAGTGGGTTTAGTGCGCGAACGCAATGGTCTAAGCCATCGCTTGCGTAGAAACTAATGCGGCAGCCGCTCGCTAACCAAGAGCAGCGATGGCGCGCAACGTATGCGTTTGGCATACTCCTGCCGTACGCGAAGGCATGTACGTCAAAAACTGACGCAATCGCGCTCGCGGAAGAGCAAACGGCGGCGCTTACTCGCACACCGGGCACATACGCGCCACTGTCGAAGCGTGAGACCCGCCTTTGTCCTACAAACGCTCGGCGTCGTGATCTCACACTGTGGTTTGCATTAGCTGGCTATCGTGGCGCGAAGCAATGGAACTCTTCAGTCGTTTATTCAACCATTCCGCACAAGAGAGTAATCAATGCACTGTTTCCTCCTCCCCCACCGATCCAACCACCCACCCCGTACTCATGGCGCTGCGTCATTTGCACGTCTGCGAGTCGCTTTTTCATTCGTGGCCATGTGCGTTACTGTGTTGGCTACCAGCTGCCTTGAAGCTGCGACGTCTCGCGGGAGTGTAAAAAGTCCGCGTGACACGCTGGTCGTGTTGCGAGACGAAACCGTCCCAAACGCCATCATTCCGGCAAGTGGAAAAAAGTTGGCCGATTTGGCAAACAGCAAAACAGAAAGTGCTCGCCAGTTGAATGCTGCGCTGCGCTTTCCAACAAAGGTGCGTGAGCTGATATTCGAGCGGCCAGATGGGGATTACGTGGACGCACTCAAGCCCGGTTCAACAGAGCACCGTTTGCTGAACTACGTATTGCTTCAGTATCCCGATGTGACAACGGCAGCTGTTGCACGTGAATCGCTGATCGCGCGACGAATTTTTCATTCGGTACAAGCGGACACCTCAGCCCAGTTTTCTTCGGCCCCGAACGACCCGTACTTTGCACCGATGCAAAGTAGTCCACTGAACAAGCAATGGGGCATGTCCGCACTCAACTTGCCAGAAGCGTGGAACATCCAAAATGGCTTCGCCTATATTGGCGTGCTCGACAATGGCATTCAACGGAATCATCCGGATTTAGGCGAGGATCGGAGCGGAAATGTTCGTGCGCATTTTTCAGGGCGCTGGACGACTTTCTCACCAATACCAAGCGGGGCCGGGTTTAGCGAAAGCGACGAACAAGTTGGTCTGGGCCATGGCTCCCATGTCGCAGGCATTATTGCCGCAACGACGAATAACTCGACTGGCGTGGGTGGTGTGTGCCAAAACTGCTCATTAGCAATCGAAAAAATTAGCAGCGTAGCGGGGATTTCCCAATCCAACTCTGCGGCGGGAATGTATGGGGCGGTCAAGCGAGGGGTTCAGGCCATTAACTTGAGCTTCGGTAACCCGTATCCGAACCTCAGCTGCGGAGGTTCACCCGCGGCTCTTCAAGCTTACTGCGACGCCCTCCAGTTCGCGACGGATCGAGATGTGGTCATCGTTGCTGCTGCTGGCAACCATAAAACCAGCCTACAGTTTCCTGCGTCCGATACGCGCACTTTTTCAGTCGGCGGTTATCAGTCTGACGGAACTCCGTGGAATCAAGAGGTAGCACTAG
>JAYVNO010000292.1:0-2730 GCA_043758415.1 Burkholderiales bacterium | reverse complement strand
CGCATCAACCTCCCCATCAAAAAACACTCTGCGGTACTTCGCAGGGAACACCAAGTGATACATCAACACCGATACATTGTGGCTCTTGTCGATGTACTCGCTCATCCGCAAAGTCTACGCCGCAAGCGGCGGGGAATTTACCCATAGAGATTAAAAAAGCGCCCGCGACGACGGCATGGCTTGATCGGCATGATGGCACCCAACGCGTTTGAAGCCAGAGAGACAAAAATCAGAAACGCGAAGTTGAAAAATCCACTGCAACTATGACGGGTTACCCACGGGGCCAGGCCGTGGATAACCCTGCTTTGGAGCTGATGGTATCGTTGTAACAGGCTAGAGTTTCTCTAGCCACAAACGCTCCGTTGAAACGGGAGGGATCCACTTCAAGGTCAAAGAAGCTGGTTTGCATGCGAGGCGGTCTGCTTTAGCTGCTCTGCCTAGAACGTTCAACCCGCTTCGCCGTTGGCTGCTTCGTGCGAATTTATAGGAGTGCCATTTTGTTAAATTGTCTAGCGTATAAATACGTTTAGTGATATTCTTGAGGCTTAACAATACAGATCGGAGTTCACATGAATATCACTCGTGCTTTGGTTGCCGCCGTTTTGACGACGACCGCCTTCTCAGTTTATGCCGCTGACAAGCAACCCGTTATTAAGGCACCTGCATTGATGACAGACGCGCAAATGAAAGAGGTCGTAGCCGGTGAAGTTATATCCGGCCCTGGCTTTGGCATTTGCACTGCGGTCGGCAAAGCACACGCGCCTGGCGCCATCAAGAACTTTGGCCCGAATGCGAACGTCAATTTGCCCGGTAACGGCAATTTAAACGGAAAAGGCTTTGCGCCTGGCTTTGGTCAACAGACGGCGGGGCACAGCACCGCAACTTGCGGCCCGATCGGCTAGTAACGTAGCTACCGTTCAGCCCCTCAAGCTCGCACGTCATGCTGCGGGCTTTTTATGGGCACTGTCTCAGCCTGTAGCGAAGTTGTTGGCAAGCAGCCGCGGGAGGTCACAAATGATCTGGGTGGCGAGCTGGGTGGCCTCAGGTTGCTTGCTGGGCATTGCTGCCGCACACTCGCAAAATCTACCGCGCTACACCTCGCTTAAGGAGGTTCGGGAGCGCGGAGTGGTGATGCAGCAGTGGGAAACCAGTTGCGCCGCCGCCACCATTGCCACCGTACTTACCTATGGATTTGGTGATCCAGTCAGCGAAGCCCACGTAGCTGCCAGCATGTTGAAAAAATCTGACGCCGTGACCGTTAAGCGGCGGGGCGGCTTTTCGTTGCTCGACATGAAATATTTTGTCGAAGACAGAGGCTACACAGGCCGTGGCTACAAGCACTTGTCAATCAACGATTTAAAGGCCTTTCAGGCACCCATCGTCCCTATCGACAATTATGGTTTTAACCACTACGTCGTGGTCAACGGCGTGCGAGACGATGAAGTGTTCTTGGCCGATCCCGCCTTCGGCAACCGTAGAATGGGACTTGAACAATTCAATCGGGTATGGATGGATGGAATGGCATTTGTCGTCACAGCGAACGGTACAAATGTCAAAAGCACTGATTAATCTCTTCCCTCCAGTAGTCGCGGCGATAACCGTGGCGTGGATCACGCCGGGCTTTGCGCAGGACACCGCGATGAATAAGCCAGAAACTGAAGTGGAGCTCCTGCGGGCACAGCTTGCTGCGCGTCAGGCTATCAACGAGGAACTCTCGCGGCGCATCACGTCGTTAGAACAGCAACTTGCGGGGCAGACCAAAACTCCCGGCCCGGTGTCTTCCGGGCTGGATGCCAACTTTCCCAAACCCGCTGCAGATGCGCCACGCGGCGCTGCGACAACCGCGATCGAAGAGGCGCTGGTGTCCAAAGGGCTGGCGCTAATGCTGTCGGGAAGCTTGCGCGCTACCTCCAGCATAACGTGGGCACACAGCGGCTCAGGAGCCAATCGTGCGGATTCGACTGCGCTTGGCCTGACGCTCGAAACGGGGTTGCCCGGAGGGATGGCGGCGGCGGTGAGCGCACCGTATCTATGGCGAGGCCTGGCCTCGGGAACGAACAATGGCTTAGGCGACCCTTCCATTAGCGTGGCGAAAAAACTTATCGGTGAGTCGGGAGCCATCCCCTCGATCATTCTTCGCATGAGTTACACCCACGATAGCGGCAAGGATCCGTTCACGTTGCCCGCTGTAGCAGCGGGTTTCAGAGCCGTCGGCGTCTCGCTTTCGGCAGCGAAGCGATTTGATCCGCTGGTGCTGTACGGGAATGTCTCGTATGGGCACGCGTTTCCCAAATCAGTGGCGCTGAGCGACAAGGTTAGTGGTGCCGTCCTTTTTCAGGGCAGGATAGCGCCCGGGGACGCCTATGGGATAGGTATGGGCATGTCGCTTGCAGCGACACCCGAGATTGCGCTCGATGCCGGACTGTCATTTTCGTTCGCCAATAGCAGCCGGTTTGATTCCCTCAACACAACTATCTTGCCGGGGCGCTCCACTGCAGGTTACCTCAACCTAGGGACGAGCATTCTGCTAACGAAAAACATGTCCTTGTCGATCAGCGCGGCTGCGGGCGTAACCAGGGACGCGTCGGATTTCGTATTCTCGGTCGCCCTGCCCTACAGGTTTTAGTTGCTCCTGATTAGTTACGTGCCTCAGACAAGCGCCCAGCATATGCTGTATACATATTCAGTATCGCGGCGAGCCGCATCTAGACTGGGGTTTCAACATGGCGA
>JAYVNO010000291.1:0-8585 GCA_043758415.1 Burkholderiales bacterium | reverse complement strand
GATGCTCAGAAAAAAGCGGAACGAAAAAAACTCGCTATCGCTCAAACAGTTTTTCGTTCTGATCGCTTTTTTCTTCCGCTTCTCGGGGCCAATCAACGGGGACCCATCGTACCGATATTTGATCGCGTCGCGATAGGGCAGTACTAGAACCCGGATGCAAGCGTGAGAGCGACTCCTATGCGCTTTTGTCGGAAAGACGCAGTAGCGCGGCCAACAACCATCAGGCAAAATAAAAGTTTTATTGGTCAACCTGCTTTGGAGTTTCTGTGGATAACTTAATCTATCTCGATGCCGCATTTATCTCTGCAAAGTTTGAGGAGATCACCGGAAAGTCTGGCGACGCACAATTTTCTAAGGCAGAAGGCGGCAAAGTAGACGTGGGTTTTGCTTTCGCTAAAGCTGGCGTCCACACGCAAGAAACTATTACTTTCAAGAAATCTTCCAACGCCATGTTGCGTGAACTCCTTCCGAAACTCAGGCAAGACTATCCGACAATCGATTTGTCGATCTTCAAGAATTATTCAGGAACGCAGCTCGCTTGGGTAGAAGGCGTGATGTCTCTTCAAGCTTGGACTGACCCTGCCAAGCCTGAGGATCGGTACGACTATTACGGATTGGTTGTCGCCAACCGCAAGTTGGCGTTAATTAGCGAGCCAGCTTACTTCACCTCTGGTTTTGCACAGGTAATAAATGCTTCCAGCGCGTTAATCGGATATGTTGGCATCCCGGTGCAAGCCCTTGTCCGAGTCCTTTGGCATGTCGAATCTACCGGCGAATACGTGTCGGCACCGTTGGTACTGCTAGAGAGCAGACACAGTCAAACTTCGTAATTGAAGCTGCTCTTATCTGCTCGACGGGCCCCCGTTGATTGGCCCCGAGAAGCAGAGGAAAAAAGCGATCAGAACGAAAAACTGTCTGAGCGATAGCGAGTTTTTTTCGTTCCGCTTTTTTCTGAGCATCGCAGGATCAGAGACTGCCCCGGCGAAGGCCGGGGACAATCGTCGCCCACGTAACGAGGGCTTTTTTTTGGTTACTTTTCTTGGCGAAGCAAGAAAAGTAACTCGCCCACAGGCGAAATAGCCGCGTGGCGTGCGGAAATGTTTTGCGCTTCGCGTACGCCACGCACTGGATCCCCGGCTGCGCCGAGGATGACGGCAGGTGAGTATGGTGGGGGCAGTCCCCCTCCCACCTACGCCGCCTCGTACGCAATATGCCCCGCCGTGATCGTCGAGCGCACGACACCAGGCAATTCATAGCCGAGGAACGGCGAATTTTTGCCCGCGCTTTTGAGTGACGCTTTGGTGATGAGGCGATACGCACCAGGATCAAACACGCAGAGGTCGGCGACTGCGTCCACCGCGATGCGTCCGGCGGTCAGGCCCGCAGCGCTCGCGGCGTGATGCGTGATTCGCCCGAGCGCTTCCATCATCGGCAGCTTCGCCGATTCAGCAAATCGCAACGTGAGTGACAACAGCGTCTCTAACCCCGTTGCACCGGTCGCAGCCTCGGCAAACGGCACCTGCTTTGCGCCTTCGGGGCGCGGCGTGTGGTCGGAGACGATGGCGTCAATCGTGCCATCAATCACCCCATCGCGCAGTGCATCACGATCACGCGAGGTGCGCAGCGGCGGCGACAGGCGATAGTTGGAATCGAAGTGCCCGATGTCGAGATCAATCAGGTGCAGGTGATTGATGGCGACGTCGGCAGTGACTTTGATGCCGTTCAGTTTCGCGGAACGAATCAGCGCCACGCCTTCGGCCGTTGACACACGACATACGTGCAGGTGAGCGCCCGTTACGCGTGCAAGTTCGAGGTGCGTCGCGAGCGCGATGATTTCTGCGCTGGACGGAATGCCGCCCAAGCCGAGACGCGAGGCAACTTCGCCTTCATGCGCCACGCCGTTTTTCGCGAGATGCAGGTCTTCCGGCTGCAGCCAGACTGCGAAGTCAAAGGTCGCCGCGTATTGCATCGCGCGCAGCAACACTTGCGTGTCGCCGACAGCGCGATCCGCTTGCGAGAAGCCTATGCAGCCTGCCTGCGCGAGTTTGGACAATTCTGCGAGCTGCACGCCAGCGAGGTCCTTGGTCAACGCGCCCAGCGGATACAAATGCGTTGAATGAAACGACTGCGCACGCAGCCGCAACATGTCCACCAGCCCCGGTTCGTCGAGCACCGGATCGGTGTCCGGCGAGCACACCATGCTGGTTACGCCACCCGCAGCTGCGGCTGCGATTTCGGTGGTAAGTGTTCCGCGTTTTACATGCACCGCGAGGTCAACCAAGCCGGGGGCCACGATGCACCCGTTGGCATTGATCTCTTTGCTGCCCGCCCAATCGGTGGGTGATTTGCCGATGGCGACGATCTTGCCAGCCGCGATGAACACATCGGCGACGGCATCAAACTTGGTTGCGGGGTCAATCACGCGGCCTTCGCGAATGGCGATCTTCAACGCGCTGCTCCCGCGAGAATCGCCATCACCGCCATGCGGATAGCGATGCCATACGTCACCTGCGGCAGGATCACCGACTGACTGCCATCGGCCACCGCAGAATCAATCTCCACACCGCGATTCATCGGGCCGGGATGCAACACTATGGCGTCCGGTTTGGCTAACGCGAGCTTTTGCGGCGTGAGGCCGTAACGAGAAAAATATTCGCTGGCAGACGGCAACAAAGCACCGGTCATGCGCTCGTTTTGCAGGCGCAACATGGTCACCACGTCAACGCCTTTGAGCCCCTCTTCGAGCGAGGAAAACACGCGCACACCGAGTCGCTCAATGTCCACGGGCAACAACGTGCGCGGCCCGACCACACGAACCTCGGGTACGCCGAGCGTGGTCAGCGCGTGTATCTGCGAACGCGCCACGCGCGAGTGCAGTATGTCGCCGACGATCGCTACGGTCAGCCGGGTGAAATCTTTTTTGTAGCGGCGAATGGTGAACACATCCAGCAGGCCCTGGGTAGGATGTTCATGGCGACCATCACCGGCATTCACCACATGCACATGCGGTGCGGCGTGCTGCGCGATCAGATGCGGCGCTCCGCTCTCACTGTGGCGCACGACGAACATGTCGGCATGCATCGCGGTGAGATTGGCGATGGTGTCGAGAATCGTCTCGCCCTTATTGGTGCTGGAGCGCTGCACGTCGAGACTCACCACATCCGCCGACAACCGCTTTGCTGCAATCTCGAACGTGGTGCGCGTACGCGTTGAGTTCTCGAAGAAGATATTGAAGATCGATTTGCCGCGTAGCAACGGCACCACTTTGACTTCACGTTCGTTGATACCAACAAAGGTTTCCGCGGTGTCGAGAATGCGCTCGATAATGCGCTTCGGCAGCCCTTCGATGGCGAGCAGATGATGCAGATCGCCGTTGTCGTTGAGCTGGAGGTTTCTCTTTGACAGCATCAACGCGGCGTCCATGGCTCGGTGGTCAACGCCAATTTGCCGTCGGCCGTTCTGCTCAGCGCCAGCATCAGGTCAGTGGCCACGATCAGCGGCACGCCGACGTAATCCGCAGCCATCGGCAACTCACGACCACCGCGATCCACCAGCACCGCAAGCTGCACAGAGGCCGGACGGCCATAGTCAAACAGCGTGTTCACCGCCGCGCGAATCGAGCGGCCGGTGAACAGCACATCGTCAATGATCACGATGTGCGCCCCCTCAACCGAGAACGGAATCTGCGTACTACGCACATTACTCTTGAGTCCGCTGGTGGACAGATCATCGCGATAAAACGACACGTCGATGTAGCCCACTTCATGCTCACCGTCCAGCTCTGCCTTCATTCGATCAGCGAGCCACGCACCGCCGGAAAATACACCGACCAGCTTCGCGTCAAACGCAATGCTGGACGCCATCTGCGCTTTCAAATTGGCGAACAGTGCCTCGGCGTCGGGTAACGTGTTGTCCATTGTGCTCATTGAGCCACCGCGCTTTCCGGGCCAGTGATGACCATCGGCCCCTCCACAAAAAAACGGCGCAGGATCTGCGCCGCGGCCTCGGCGTCAATCGCATGCTTTTTCTTTTGTCCGGTGAGCTTGCGACTGGATGAGGACAAGGACAACGCACGCGCCGCGTCCACGCTGGTGTAGCGCTCATCCACCAGATGCGCAGGCAGCAAAAAACGACCCGAAAGCTGTCGCGCAAATTTTTCGCAGCGAGCGGTCATCGCATGCGCTTTGCCATCGGGATGCGCGGGACGACCAACAATGAACGCGCTCGGCGTCCAATCTTTAACCAGCGGCGCAATCGCTGCAAAACGCGTTTCGTCGTTGGTCGCATCAATGGCCATCAGCGGGTTTGCCGTGTCGGTCAAATCATTACCAACGGCCACCCCGATTCTGCGTTCGCCAAAGTCAAACGCGAGAAAGGTGTTGCTCTTCACGCGTGACCCGCAAGATGCGATAACGCAAATTTTGAAATGCCCAGGCGTTTGATGGCGGCATCAACCAATCCCTCAGCGGGCGTGGCGAACAACAAGTCCGCGTCGGCTGGCACGGTGAGCCAGGCGTTCGCCGCGATCTCTTCTTCAAGCTGGCCCGCCTGCCACCCGGCGTAGCCCAGCGTGAGCAACCATTCGCGCGGGCCGCTGCCGTTTGCGACGGCTTCCAGAATGTCTTTTGAGGTGGTCAACGACAGCTCATCGCTCACTGAAATCGACGAATTCCATGAGCCATGCGAACGGTGCAACACAAAGCCGTGTTCTACGCTGACCGGGCCGCCGAAATGCACTTTGCGTTGTGAGAGAGCAAGATCGGCAACCACGATTTCGATTTGCTCAAACAGCGTATCCATCGTCAGCGCGGTGGGCCGATTGACCACCACGCCGAGCGCGCCGTCTTCGTTGTGCTCGCACAAATAGGTCACCGTCCCCTTGAAATTGGGGTCCTGCATGGCTGGCATGGCGATCAGGAAGTGACCTACGAGACAACTGGAATCCATAGCAACAATTCTACGTGGGCGCTCGGTGGCGCATTCGATGCGTTCAAAACAAGGGCGCTGGCAGAATGGCAGTCATGAAGTACCCCGCCGCCCTGTTCTGGTTTCGCCGCGATTTGCGCGCGTTCGACAATGCTGCGCTGCACGCCGCGCTGACAAATTCCGAGCGCGTGCATTGCGTGTTTGTATTTGATCGAGAAATCCTCGACGCGCTGGAAGACAAGGCCGACCGCCGCGTTGAATTCATCTGGGAAAGTGTGGTTGAGCTGCGTGCCGCGCTTGCGGCGATGGGTGGCGCGTTGCATGTGACATACGACACCGCGCGCGATGCGATTCCGAAACTGGCGCAAGCGCTTGACGTTGATGCGGTGTTCACCAATCACGACTACGAGCCACAAGCGGTCGCCCGTGATGCGCATGTCGCGGCAATGCTCAAAGCCAAAGGCATCACGTTCGAAACGCGCAAAGATCATGTCATCTTCGAAAAAGACGAAGTGCTGACCGGCGCGGGCAAGTTTTTCTCGGTGTTCACGCCTTATAAAAATGCGTGGTTGAAGCGGGTGGAGGCGTTTTATGTGAAGCCCTATCCAATTGAGGCGCACAAGGCGGCGTTCTACCCCCTCTCCCTCGGGGAGAGGCGAAGGCCTGCCCCGGCGAAGGCCGGGGGGGTGAGGGACACGGCACACGCGCGAAGCTTGGCAAGCAGCGCAGACATGCCGTCGCTCGAAGACATGGGCTTTCAGCGCACCAATCTCCGTGAGCTGAAATTTCCGACAGGCACCTCAGGCGGCGAGAAACTCTTCACGGATTTTCTCGAACGCATCGACCGCTACGCTGACACGCGCAATTTTCCTGCCGTCAAAGGCCCGTCGTATTTGTCGACCCATTTGCGCTTCGGCACGGTCTCCATTCGTGGTCTTGCCAGCGCTGCCTGGCAGCGCTGGCAGGAGGGCTCACGCGGGGCGGAGGTGTGGCTGTCAGAGCTCATCTGGCGCGACTTTTACGTTCACATCCTGCACCACAATCCGCGTGTGGTGGACGGTGCGTTCAAGCCCGAATACGACGCGATTCGCTGGAGCAACGACCCCGAACGTTTCGCCGCGTGGCGCGAAGGCCGCACAGGTTATCCGCTGGTCGACGCTGCGATGCGCCAGCTAAACCAGACCGGCTACATGCACAATCGGCTGCGCATGGTGGCTGCAAGTTTTTTGACCAAAGATTTGCTGGTCGACTGGCGCTGGGGCGAAAAGTATTTCGCTGAAAAGCTCAACGATTTCGATCGCTCCGCCAACAACGGCGGCTGGCAGTGGGCCGCGTCCACCGGCTGCGACGCGCAACCGTATTTCCGCATCTTCAACCCGATCACGCAGAGCCAGAATTTTGACGAGAAGGGCGCGTTCATCAGGAAGTACGTGCCCGAGGTCGCGAAGCTGTCGAACAAGGATATTCACGCGCCGTGGCTGACGCCGCCGGTTGAACAACGGGCGCGTGATTTTGTGCCGGGGCGCGACTATCCGTTGCCCGTTGTCGATCATGCCGAGGCGCGGTTGGCGACACTTGCTGAATTCAAGCGGGCGTTGCCAAAACGTGCTGTCGAGTAGGGAAAAACGTTATGATGCGACGCAACAAAACTCGTGAGAAATGCCATGAAATCGCTTGAAAATCGTGTTGTACTTGTTACCGGTTCCACCAGCGGCATTGGGCTGTCGATGGCGCGTCGATTTGCGTTGGCGGGTGCGGAAGTCGTGATGAACGGCTTTGGCGATCCTGCCGAAATCGACCGCTTGCGTGAAGAGATTGCCGAGAGCGCAAAAGTCCGCGTGCATTACGTGCCCGCCGATCTGTCGAAGGGCGCCGAGGCGCAGATGCTGGTCAAGCAAACCATCGCGATCTGCGGGCGCATTGACGTACTGGTGAACAACGCGGGCATTCAGCATGTGTCGCCGATTCAGGACTTCCCGGATGACAAGTGGGACGCTGTGATTGCCATCAATTTGTCGAGCGCATTTCACACCAGCAAAATCGCTCTCGCCGACATGCAAACGCGCGGCTGGGGCCGCATCATCAACGTGGCGTCCGCGCACGGCCTCGTCGCCTCGCAGAACAAGAGCGCCTACGTCGCCGCGAAGCACGGCATCATCGGCCTGACCAAAGTCGCAGCACTTGAAAACGCAAAGACGCACATCACCTGCAACGCCATCTGCCCCGGCTGGGTCGATACGCCACTGGTGCGCAAACAGATCGAAGCGCGCGCCGCCGCAGAGGGCATTTCCGTTGAGGCCGCAACCGTTGCGCTGGTCGGCGAAAAGCAGCCGAGCGAACGCTTCGTAACGCCCGAGCATCTGGCCGAACTCGCGCTGTTTTTGACCACCGATGCAGGCGGCTCGATCACCGGCAGCGCGTACACCATGGATGGCGGTTGGACGGCGCAGTAGTGATCGCTACGTCGCATCAAGGCCCTTGTAGGAGCGGCTCTGCCGCGACCACTGCGCGATGGGAGCCGGGTCGCGGCATAGCCGCTCCTACAGTTCCAAACTCAAGATGACACGTCTCGTGATCGACACCAACGTGCTCGTCTCCGCCCTCATTTTCAAAGACTCGCGACATCAGCCACTGCGCGAAGCATGGCAGCAAAAGCGCATCACGCCGCTCATGTCCATCAACACCTACCGCGAGTTGAAGCATGTGCTCGGCTACCCGATGTTCAAGCTCGAAGACCATCAAATCACCGACGCTATCGCCCTTATCGGCCCGTGCATCGAATGGGTAACGATAGACGCAGACCGCGCCGCCACGCTACCCAAATGCAGCGACCGCGACGACCAAAAATTTCTGCAAGTCGCGCTGTGTGGCGGCGCAGAAGCGCTCTTGAGTTACGACCGCGCACTGCTGAAGATGAAACGCGGGTTGCCGTTTCCCGTCCTTAAACCGGAGGCTTGGACAGCTACAGCTTTTGGCTGAAAGCGTTATTTTAATTGGGTATAAAGGCGCTTATTGGGTTGAATCGATAAATGTCTAAAACGTGCGCTATGCCCATATGGGGCGGGCGTTTCACGATAAAGCCGTGTTGCGCAATCGCTTCTCCCGGCGTGTGGAGAGGGTTGGGCTGAGGCCGCGACGACATCACCAATCCCGTGCGAGACAGCAGTTTTACAGACTGCGAGGCATGCTTAAGTCAATAAAGCGCCCAAAGAGCGGATTTCTGTCGAAGCGAGACTCATGGCGCACCATGAGAAACTTGAGCGCTCGGAATGGCGACCCAGTCGGCGTTAACGCGTGAGTCATGCCGGGCCGCTTTGCGGCCTTGGACAGGCAAAAATTTGTCAGAACCTGCGCGAAGCCTCGAAGCGGGCTCGGCTTGGACGAATTGTTAGCCTTTCGCCTTGAAGCTCAAGCTTTTCCCCGTGATGTCTCGGGCACGCAAGAAGCCCGAAAAGTTAACGTGATGAACCTGTGTCTTTGTGCCTTGAACATTTATAAGCTCATAGCCTTCCGTCAATGCATGATCAATTAACGCCCGCTCAATTAGATCTATGCATTTTTTTGAGAAGTGGCCCCGGTTGTCTGAACAGCAAACCCCGATTATTAAGTGGAGGTTGGGCGGGTTGAAGCGCGATGTAGCTTTATCCACAGGCTGTGCA
>JAYVNO010000290.1:0-2751 GCA_043758415.1 Burkholderiales bacterium | reverse complement strand
CTATACGTTTGCGGTTCCGTGGGTGCGCACGCTTTCGTTTGCCGTTGGCTTCTTTGCCCAGGCAGTCGTCGCTTGGCAAGTCCTGGCTCGCTGACGCCTAACCCCTCGTTCAAGCGGAGCTCGAACGTTAGCGAACGCGATATCACGAGCCGCGCAAGAAAAAACTACGTCCGATCCGGCGTCGCGCTGATCTTGTGAATCGATAAATCTGCGCCGTTAAATTCCTGTTCTTCGTCGAGGCGCAGGCTGGTCACACTTTTAATCACGCCGTAGACAATCGTCGCGCCCGCCACCGCAATGCCGAGCAATGTGCCGATCACCTGCGAGGCAATCGCCACACCGCCCAAACCACCGAGCGCCTTGCTGCCAAAAATCCCCGCTGCGATGCCGCCCCACGCGCCGCACAGTCCGTGCAGCGGCCAGACGCCGAGCACGTCGTCAATCTTCCACTTGTTTTGCGTGAGCGTGAACATGAAAACAAAAATCGCGCCGGCGATGCCGCCCACCGCGAGCGCGCCGAAGGGATGCACCACGTCGGAGCCTGCGCATACTGCCGCGAGCTTGCCTCGCACGTTAGCCTTCAACATCTAAGCTTTGACAATAATAAACAAATTGTTTATTATTGTCCCGTGATTCAAACCTTTGCCACGCCCGAAACAGAACGTTTTTTTGCTACGGGTAAAGCTCGCCGGTTACCGCCGGATATTCTCAAGCGGGCAGCAATGCGGTTGATGCAATTGGATGGCGCAACACGCATTGAGGATTTGCGGCTGCCTCCTTCCAACAGGCTGGAACCTCTGGTTCGTGATCGCGGGGGGCAGTGGAGCATCCGTGTTAATGATCAGTGGCGTATCTGTTTTCGCTTTGACAATGGCGATGCTTACGACGTTGAAATTGTCGATTACCATTAAGGAGAAATTAGTATGGTTAAACGTGGATTACCTGCGATTCATCCGGGGGAATTCCTGAGTGAAATACTTGGTGAAATGGGCATTTCGCAGGCCGGATTCGCTCGTGCGATTGGAGTGTCGCCGATGCGGATTTCGCATGTGCTGAAGGGAGCGCGTCCAGTCACAGCAGAATTGGCGTTACTGTTTGGTCGCGCGTTCGATCAGTCGGCGCAATACTGGCTCAACCTGCAGGCATCCTACGATTTAAAAATCGCAGCAACGGCTATGGGCAAGCGTCTGGGTGAAGTGCATTCATTCGCAAATGCCTAACACTGCATTCAAGAGGGGCAGCGAAGCCGCCCCTTAATTTTTACGTTAGCGAATGCGCAATCGCTGGCCCGCGCCAAAAAACTACGTCCGATCCGGTGTCGCGCTGATCTTGTGAATCGATAAGTCCGCACCGTTGAATTCCTGTTCTTCGTCGAGGCGCAGGCTGGTCACACTTTTAATCACGCCGTAAACCATCGTCGCGCCCGCGACCGCCACCGCAATGCCGAGCAATGTGCCGATCACCTGCGAGGCAATCGCCACACCGCCTAAACCACCGAGCGCCTTGCTGCCAAAAATCCCCGCCGCGATGCCGCCCCAAGCGCCGCAAAGCCCATGCAGCGGCCAGACGCCGAGCACGTCGTCAATCTTCCACTTGTTTTGCGTGAGCGTGAACATGACAACAAAAATCGCACCGGCGATGCCGCCCGCCGCCAGCGCGCCGATCGGATGCATCACGTCGGAGCCTGCGCACACGGCCACCAGTCCCGCGAGCGGGCCGTTGTAGGCAAAGCCCGGATCGTTCTTGCCAATGATGAGCGCGACGAGCGTGCCGCCGACCATCGCCATGAGTGAATTCACAGCGACGAGGCCACTGATTTTGTCGATGGTTTGCGCGCTCATGACGTTAAAGCCGAACCAGCCGACCGCCAGTATCCATGCGCCAAGCGCGAGGAACGGGATAGACGACGGTGGGTGCGCTGCAATCTGCCCCTGCTTGCCGTAACGTCCGGCGCGCGGCCCAAGGAAGAGCACGGCGATCAGCCCGATCCAGCCACCGACGGCGTGCACGACGACCGAGCCTGCGAAGTCATGAAACTCTTCGCCGAACGTTGCTTTGAGCCATGCCTGAATGCCGAAACCCTGATTCCACGCGATGTGTTCAAACAGCGGATACACCAGAGCGACCAGCAAAAAGGTCGCGATCATTTGCGGGCCAAAGCGCGCACGCTCAGCGATACCGCCGGACACAATTGCCGGGATCGCCGCAGCGAAGGTCAGCAGGAAGAAGAACTTCACCAACTCGTAGCCATTCTTCGCTGCCAGCGCATCGGCTGGGCCGAAGAAATGCGCGCCGTAGGCAATCCAGTAGCCGATGATGAAATACGCAATCGTTGACACCGCAAAGTCGGCCAGGATTTTGACCAACGCGTTGACCTGATTTTTGGCGCGTACGGTGCCGAGTTCAAGGAACGCGAACCCGGCGTGCATGGCCAACACCATGATCGCGCCGAGCAGAATGAACAGCGTGTCGTTTGCAGTTTTTAGTGCTTCCAAGTTTCCCCCTTGTTTCGTTTTTCTTGAATGATCCGCAGATACAAGCAATTAACATGCCCGCATTTGGTGCGTATAAGTCCCTGATTTAGCGACGATTTACTCGCGCGGGGCCGAAGCGCACCAAGAAAACCGCACCAAAGAAATGCATTGCACTTATTTAGTCGTTCCTGCAAAAGCGCCACAAGCCAGGTAGCGAGCGCATTGAGCTAAGAAATATCTCGCATAGAACTCTCAGAAAGCACACAATTTCGATGTG
>JAYVNO010000289.1:0-24446 GCA_043758415.1 Burkholderiales bacterium | reverse complement strand
TGCATCGACGCGCTTTGCAGCGGCAGAACGAAAATTTCAGCCCTACCAACCGTCGGTCGACTACTTTTGGAGCGCCTGTGAAATATGCGGGCTAGACGCGAGCCGAACCGATAAATGTGTGTCAACGAAGCTCGCAGCGGTCTTCGGCGGGTTGAGCGTTGTGACGGCAGACGTAGAGGCAATCAATTGCATGCGTGCAACTCCAGAGGATGACGCTATGCAATGTAGAAATAGCACGTGACATTGGCGTGACTGGAACGAGACACCCATATGACAGTCGACAGCCGCGCCACGTCCGCAAACGTGCGCGCGTGGTCATCACACTGTCACAGTGACGCGAAACAATGCGAAGGTGGTTTCACGGCCCGTTCATTGACTTCTTGCGCAAGATAGTTGCAGGGCGGCAATGCGCGGTGGGCCGCCATCATCCTCCCGATGGAGCAGGCGTATTCAGCAACAGCGCTGATATGCCTGCAAGCCACCTTTGACAAGTCCCCGCTCAGACCTGCTTTGCAGGTCTTTTTTTTGCCTGCGACTTCAGCGCATCTTCAACGTCAACGACACGCCATACTTTGTCCAGCGCGCCATCTCTTCATCCAGCAGCAACGTAGTCAGGGGATGTTCCGCGAGCCAGTTTGCGCTGAGTTGAAGCACGAACGCATCCCCGTTCAGGGCGAGTGTGGCCCCCGGTGCTTCATCAACGCGACCGTGGCAGAACAGCGCGGCCAAGCGCACACACATCAATCGCGTTAGCAGTTTGCGCGGCAGCGCGTCGCGATCAATCTTCTTGAGCGATCCGGTGTGCCCCAACACCAACAACGCAAGCGCCGTACGCTCCTGCTCTGAGAATCCATAAATATCGGAGTGCTCAATCACGTATGCCGAATGCCGGTGATAGTCCTCATGAGCAATCGCCATGCCGATCTCATGCAGTGCTGCGGCCCATGACAACAGCGCGTCCGGGCTTGTTGCTTCGATGCGTTTCCAGAATGATTGCACGAGCGTTTCCACCCGTCGCGATTGCTCCAGATCCGCGCCATAGCGTTGCTGCAAACGCATCACCGTAATGGCGCGCGGATCAGCGCTTGAGGGCGTCTCTGATCGATGCAACATGTCATGCACGACGCCTAGTCGCAACGCGCCTTCGGACGGCTCCATGGTCAGCACATTCAGCTCTTGCATCAGCGCCAGCAAGATTGCGAGCCCACCCGGCAACACGGGCGCGCGGCTTGATTTGAGCGCCGCCAGCTCGATGCGGTTCATCTGTCCGGCATCGATCAGCGCGCCCTTGAGCCGGAGCATTGCGTCGACCGTAATGGCATCACCGAAGCCATTTTCGGTCACGATTTCGTAGATCGCGCGGATGGTGCCCGACGAACCATAGGCAACATCCCAGCCCTGTTTGTAGCGCTTCTGCAGTACCTCCAGCCGCGAGCGCACGAAAACTTCTGCTTTGCGAAACGCGCTGGCGGTGACGGTGCCACCGGGGAAAATTTGTTGCGACAGTGTCACCGCGCCCAGCTGGAAAGACTCCGTCAATTCAGGGTCATACCGACGCCCCACGATGAACTCGGTGGAGCCGCCGCCAATGTCGACAATCAGCCGCTCCTGCTCGCTCCAGGGCAACGTGTGCGCGCAACCGAGATAAATCAGTCGCGCTTCTTCCGACCCGGAAATGATGTCAATTGGCAGCCCCAGCGCGTCCTCGGAGCGGCGCAACAGCTCGCTGCCATTCTTCGCCACGCGATAAGTGCTGGTGGCCACCGCGCGCACGCGTTCAGCGGGGATGGACGCCAGTCGTTCACGAAATCGCCCCAGCGCCGCGCAGGCCTCGGCAATCTTGTCTTCCGACAACTCGTTGTCGCCACTCAAGCCACCGGCCAGCCGCACGCCTTCACGGTGCGTGCTGATCGGGACGATCTGGCCGCCCTCATCTTTCGCGATGAGCAGACGAAAACTGTTGGAGCCCAAATCAACGGCGGCTAAGGGTGTGCCCAGTGCAGCGCTAGCCTGTCTTTGTATGGTCACGAGGTCACTCTAAGCCCCAAAAGAATTAATAATATTGCAGGAGTGTTACACGCCAGTGACGATCCCGTGACTGGGCCCCGGTGCCCGCCCGCCCGCGTCCGCATCCGGACCATCGCCACGCACCAGCGCCACAGCGCCTTCGCTGAATGTCTTCAAATAATCCAGCAACACCCGCGCCTCGTCGCGATAGGTTGCGCGCACCGGCAGCACGCGCGCGGCGATACCTGCGCGCTCAAGATCAGCGCCAGTCGGTGCGCCCGCCAGCAGCAAGGCAGATGCACGCAAGCGCGGCGCGTGGGCGGCAGCCAGGAGGGTCTCCTCGCTAGTCGGCGCGATCATCGCGTCCACGTCGTTCTCAAGCAGCAATTTGTCTACGTTCGCCACCGCGTCTGCAGCGCGACCCGAGTCATCAAGCTGCGCAAACGAAATGCGCCGACCCCGCACGCCACCCCGCGCATTCACTGCATCGAAATAGGTGCGAATGCCATTAGAAAAATCCTTGCCCAGGTTGGAAAGCCCAGATAAATCCAGTGTCTGCGCCACCACAATGTCTTTGGCCGCAACCGGAAAAGCCAAACAAAAACCAGCCGCCACGCACAGCGCGGCACGCAAACCATTCATGCAAATCCCGAAACAAAAAACATCGAGGCGCAGGGCGCACCACGACAGGTTGGGAATTGTCCTGGGGGATTGTTACGGGGTGAAGACGCAGTGCAGTTTGTTTGGGCGCACACAGGTCAAAACACTGTCAGGTACGCATATGGCTTTTGGCTGTAACCATTGTTTGATTAGGGCTAGTCGTCAATACGGTGATAAGTCGACTTTATGCATAAACTGGTTCTAGGCCCTTATTAAATGCGGCTATCATAAAAAAGCTGAATGAGAAGAATCATGACGCGGACGCTGAATGAGCCGTTAGACTGTGCTCCGCCAACGCTATTCCGCGCCGGGCAAAACCGCAATCTCCGCGAGCCGAAATGACCGAACCCACCATCACCTGCCCAAATTGCAAGACCGAGATTCGCCTCACAGAATCGCTCGCCGCACCGCTGGTTGCTGCGACGCGAACGCAGTTTGAGCGACAACTCGCACAAAAGGACACTGACATCGCCGCGCGCGAGCAAGCCCTTCGCGACAAGGAAAAGCAGGTTGCCGAGGCAAGACGAACGCTCGACGAGCAGGTCAACGATCAAGTTGCCACGCAACTGAAATCCGAGCGTGCGCGAGTCATCGCTGAGGAAAGTAAAAGAGCCAAGCTCGCCAGCGCAGCGGAGCTGGACGCCAAGGCGAGCGAACTGACTGAACTGCATAAAGTGCTAAAGGGGCGCGACGAGAAACTGGCCGAAGCACAACGCGCACAAGCCGACATCATCAAGAAGCAGCGCGAACTTGACGACGCCAAACGGGAGCTGGAACTCACCGTCGAAAAGCGCGTGCAAGCGGGGCTCACCGAAGTGCGTATGCAAGCCAAGCGCGAAGCGGAAGACGGACTCAAGTTGAAGGTCATGGAAAAGGATCAAACCATCGCCTCCATGCAGCAAAAGATTGAAGAGCTCAAGCAAAAGGCGGAGCAAGGTTCGCAGCAGTTGCAAGGCGAAGTACAGGAACTTGAGCTGGAAAATTTGCTGCGCGCCAAGTTCCCGTACGACGTGATCGAGCCGGTGCCGAAGGGCGAGTTCGGCGGCGACGCTTTGCAACGCGTGAACAGTCAAAGCGGTCAGGCCTGCGGCACCATCCTCTGGGAATCAAAGCGCACCAAAAACTGGAGCGACGGCTGGCTGGTCAAGCTACGCGAAGATCAGCGCAGCGCGAAAGCCGAGGTGTCTGTGCTGGTGAGTCAGGTGTTACCGAAGGGCGTGGAGGCGTTCGACGTGGTTGACGGCGTTTGGGTCACCAGCCCGCGCGCTGCACTGCCTGTCGCCACGATTCTGCGACAAACGCTTATGCAGGTCAGCATGGCGCGGCAAGTAACCGAAGGCCAGCAAACCAAAACCGAAATGGTCTACCAATACCTCACAGGCCCTCGCTTTCGCCATCGCGTCGAGGCCATCGTCGAAGCGTTCTCGTCGATGCAAGAAGACCTCGACAAAGAACGCAAAGCCATCATGAAGCAGTGGGCAAAACGTCAAGAACAAATCGAGCGCGTGATGGGTGCAACCGTTGGCATGTACGGCGACTTACAAGGAATCGCAGGGAAATCTTTGCAGGAGATTGAGGGGTTGGAGTTGACGGCGCTGAGCGCGGACATTGGCGAGGCATAGCTGCGCCGCGAATACAAATGTAGGGCTATGTGCTTAGGCAAGGGATACGCGACCGTGTTGCCTCGCTATCGTCCCATGATGATGATAGGTGTTCCCACTCGTTGCGCAACCATCTGAGCTACAGGCGTGTATAGATCAACTTCCGTCTTTGGCGTTCTGATCGAAATGAGCAGGCTGTACCGCGCCGGAAGGTCGTAGCGTTCGAGCGCCTTGCGCTCGCGCCACCAGCCTGATGCTGGATAAACGGCGATGAAGTTGCGACTCGCAAGTTCAGCAGCGGTGCCGTGCCAAACATCCTGATGCAAGGAGCCGCGACCTCGCTGTTGATCACCGAGCAACCATTCAGAGTCTTTGCTTTCAATGGGATCGCCGTCGTCTTCTCGCGTTGCGGCGGCATTGATGCGTGCTACGAAGTCCGCGGTGGTGAGGTCGAGGGGTCGTTGCACGTCAAAGCGCAAACGGTGCGAGGGGTAATGGAACTTTGATCCCATGCCGCGCGCCGACGGGTTGGGTTCGATGAAATAAGACAAAGTGACACGCAATTCGACCTTAGTGTCGGAGGGTAGATCCATCAACTGTCGCTTCGGCCACGGCAGCGCATGCAGATTCATGTCGCGATTGATGATTCCCTTGTTCTTAATACTTTGGTCTTTTTGATAAGGGTGGACGCTGTCCTCAACGATAAGCGTTAGTGAATTTCCCGCGCTCCACATCGCTTGATCGAGATTCGGTACGCCCCAACCACAATGGCGAATCAGGTTCGCATAGTCCGC
The DNA here is from genome assembly GCA_043758415.1 of Burkholderiales bacterium. Lineage (GTDB taxonomy): Bacteria > Pseudomonadota > Gammaproteobacteria > Burkholderiales > Casimicrobiaceae > Casimicrobium. The sequence goes on along the minus strand of JAYVNO010000289.1, from coordinate 19,384 downwards.
TTTGGTCGACGTTTTGTGGCTGGACAGGTACTCCGCTTTCATCGCCTCTGTCCAATTTGCAGAGTGAACGATCAACGCTCGAATGGTTTCCGGTCGCAACGCGGGATAGGCGGCCATTAACTGAGCTGCCATGCGAGCGCCCAACGCGGAGGCAGCACTTGTCGCGTTAGTCGTTGTCAACAACCTTTCGAATGGTTGATTGTGTGCTGTTACAAGGCACAGGCTTGAGACACTCGCCGAACCAATCGCGCTCTTGCCAGCGTTACCGCCTTCAAAGACCACGTCAGGCTTCAACGGCCAAGCCTTGTCCCACGTGGATGATGTCGTGGTGTAAGGGCTCAGCCCACCGGCTGGCGCGATAGGTTGCCAGTTCTGCGAGTCGCTTTCAGTGATGTTGACTTTGTTGGTGCAGGCACCGACTGTGAGGGCGTTCCACGATTGAGCAGGATCGCGAATTCCGTTCGTGGAAAGACTGTCTGGATACTTGCTCCACGCGCTCTCATTCTCAGTATTCCCCGCCGCGAGCACGAACAAGCGTGGAAACTGTCCATCGCCGTCGTAGTCACTCGCCAGCGCATCAACGGTAGAAGACCAAACGGACGGTCTACCTCGATCACGTCCGTCGGACGAAGTCACTGCGGACGTAAAAACGCGGGGCCGAGTAGGTGCCGAAACTTCTGGACGACTCACTGCCTCGGCGAACAAATAGCCGTGATGTTTGGCGTCGCCCTCATTCGCGCCTTGCGTCGGCGTGAGTTTGCTGGACTCCAGTCGGTGAGTCACGATCACGGGCAAACTAGAAACCAGTAAGTCGCCTAAGTCACCGTATGCCGCAAGACCAGCTAACCCTGTGCCGTGATTCGCCTGATCGTCCGTCCCCCAAGCAGGAAATACAGTGTGTAAATCATCGCTCGCGATGAGGGGAGTGAGAAGCGGATGGCCCCGATTCACGCCAGAATCCAGCAGGCAAACGCGAGGAACAGTATCAGTCGCCAACGGTGGATTGAGCTTTGCCAACGTTTCATCGACCCACTCCTGCTGTTCTAGCGGCGGCATGCTGTAGAACTCAGCTGTGTCTTTCGCCTTGCGCAATTCCGCCACACAGTTAAGAGTCATGACGGATCGCGTCAACTGTTGCTGCGAGCCGTACATCAGCAAAACGGTGCGCTCGGGAAAATTGATTTGATGTTCGTTGACAATGCATTCCGCCAAAGCAGCGAGCTTGCGAAAATCGGAAACGACCAGCTCACGCCTGCCGCGCACTGGCAGCCATACCTCCCACCAAAAGGGTTCTGTCTGATCCGGCGGAAGTTCAAGCTCGTCAGTCCAAAGTGCGCGTAATTCCGAAGCGCGAATGGAGGCAATGGTGTTGATCAGTGCGTGATGATCTAGCGACAGTTTTCCGTCTTTGCCTTTCTTCTCTGCCAGATACGCTGCCACGTACTTCTCGAAGTGATCGAGCATGCCGTCCGGGACGAAGACATTCGCGATAGTCGCGTCACCATCTTCTTTGACGCTCAGCACTTCAATGTGCTTACTTGGGTCGCGGCTGCGTTCGTTGCTCAGACTTTCAAAGGCCAGTTTGACATCGGGTAGTCCAACGAATTGGATTTGCAGACCGAGTCCACTTTCCAGCCCAAACTCCTTTTGAGCCGCTATGGCCCGCGTAGAAATTTCGTGGAGCATCGCGAGATCAGTCCGAAGAGCCGCACCACGTGTTGCGCGGTCAAGCTGATTCAGCTCGGTTGCCTTGCCACCACCCGCTGAACGTGCAGTGAACGGCTGAGCCGTAGATGTATTGGTGAGTACGAGGTGCGGACGCTTATCGCTTGCTTGAGACGGCATGGCTAGCGCAAGTGCGGCGTATTGACCATGAGTTTCTGGTTTACAAGCCGACGCTCTTCCAGAGCGCGCTCAAGTACGACACGCTGCACCTTAGACTGGTCGTGCATGATCGCATCCTTGATGGCAGCATCCACAGCGCGGCAAATCTCGGCGTAACTCAAGCCCTTTGCGATTTCTGCCAGGCCGTTTTTCTTGAACGGTTTGGGAGCGAACAAACCTAGACGTGATCGAATCAGATCGAGTGCTTGCACAGGCGTTGGCAAGTGATATTCGACGACATCATCAAAACGCCGAAACAGCGCGTAATCGAGCACTTCAGCATGGTTCGTCGCGGCAATGATCAGGCTATTGGAACGATCCTGTTCAATCATCTGCAGGAAGCTATTCAACACGCGGCGAATTTCTCCTACGTCGTTGCCCATGCCGCGTTGCGATCCGATCGCATCGAACTCATCAAAAAAGTAGACGCCGCGGAGGTCTGCAATAGCGTCAAACACCTGCCGCAGTTTCGAAGCGGTCTCACCCATGAATTTGGTGATTAATGAATCGAGACGCACCAGAAACAACGGGATGCCGAGCTCGCCCGCCAGCGCAGATGCTGTCATCGTCTTGCCCGTTCCCGGCGGGCCGACCAACAGCAGCTTGCGACGAGGCGACAGCCCGTGCTCTTTGATGCGAGCCAGCAGGCGCTGCTCCTTGATGATGCGGTTTAGCTGGGACGAGGCTTGCTCGTCGAGCACCATGTCCGAAAGCCGACACGCCGGATAGCTAACCGTCAGCAGGTTGGCCAACTCACCACGCGGTTTGCTCGCACTGCCAATTGGAATCAGCTTGCCGCTACCATCCTGACCGAGCCGCGTTTTCGCCGAATCAATCATGTCGCGCAGCTCTTCCGCCAGCTTGCCATGACCCAGTCGGGCTTCGTGCGCGGCCATTTGCATTGCGACAGAATAAAAGTGCCCGTCGTCGCGACTAATGTGCGACTTGATAAGCGCTTTCAGTTGCTCGGAGCTGGCCACAGTGTTCTCAATTTACGTACTAAGGGATGGTAACAAACCCGCTGTTAAAAGTTGGCCCAAGTTCGCTTTCAGCGAGTTTTTGGCTGATGCCAAACACAAATCCATGCAACGTGCCTGCCGCGCCGAAATCGAGTTCGTTGCCGTGCAGGAGATCATGACTAAGCTCGATTCTCAAATTGCCGTACGTTACTTATGTTGGTGACGGTGATGCCCCGCAGCAGGCTTACGTCAACGTTGCACGCAGGACTTTAATGTTGCCAGCAACGCGTTGTGCGGGCTTGCAGAATGCAGTGTCAAAGGTGAGCATGACGCCGCGCGACTGGCTGCGTGCGAGGTGCATAGCGTCGGCAAAGTCTGCGCCATCAGCGTACCAATCGAGCGCGCTTGCGACCTGCGCTTCATCTTCAACCTCAACGCTGGCTGTGGTCAGTAGTTGCCGCAGAAAGCTCAAAATTTCCGCCCGTTCGTATGCATAGCGGCTGCGCAATACCCATTCCAGTTCCAGCAGCACCGTGACGCCGATCCAGATGTCTTGAGAGCCAATCGCGCGGCGAGCCTGGGCCACCTGCTTCGGGTCATCATTAACCGCGAACCGGACTAGTACGTTGGTGTCGACGACGACCATCGCTGCTAATCGCGCGCTGTGGTTTCTGCGTAGCCAGCGACGGGCGCACACAACTCGCGGGTTGAGAGCTTGCGACGTGGCCTGGGTAGCGCGCCGACCAATCCGCTTAGCGGCCGCGTCTTTGGGCGAGTGGCAATCGGCGCGAGCAGGATGCCGCCGGCATGCTCGGAAACGGTGAACATCGTGTTCTCTGACCACTGGTGCGCGTCACGCAGCTGCTTCGGAATCACCAGTTGGCCCCGACTTGAGAGCTTGGTCGTGAGCATACAAAGCACCTTTCGGAGTATTTGGTTTGGGTAAGACGTCAGTAAGATTGTACGGTTTTCGCTTAATGCCGCCAAACCTTGAGCCCGCAAAACGCTTCCATAGCATGAAAATCACTGTTGCTGTGCAAGAGCGCTGCGGCGCGGCAGTTGCGTTCACCGAGAAAGCCGCTCAACGCTGCACTCTTCCCTTGATCACGGTCAGATGCAAGCGAGTACGAAACCCTCTACTCAACGCGCGCATCACCCGCTGCTGCCGGGGTATCCGGCACTTTGCTCAGATAACGGTCAAATTCGCGGCGTTTGCCTTTTTCGCCTTCGGCGCGTAAGTAGTCGACGGTCAGCACGGACGCCATTTTTTCGGCGGCGGCACTGGCGATGAATTGATTCACCGAAATTTCGTCGCGCGCCGCTAATTCCTTTATCTTTTGATGAACAGAATTTGGCAGTCGAACAGTTAATGCGGTCATGACTTACTCCCTACCATTCTCAAAAAATCGCCGGGTGTTACGGCGCGTATGTTCAACGAGGCGGCGGCGGCAAAGTCTCGTACGTTGTGCGTTACGATCATAGTGCTACCGGAGGCGACTGCGCATTCCACCACCATGTCGTCGTCCGGGTCGCGCAGCAACGGTCGCCATAAAAAGTACACGTCTTGCTGGTGGGCAATCGACGCGAGGTAGCGAACAAAGGCTAGTGCCTCGTTCACGGTCGCACCCGGTGGCAGGTGCTCTGCGCGTGTCAAAACGGCTTGCCACTCCGTGTAGAGAGCAACCGTAACGGCAATCTCAAAATCGGCAATGGGCAGCATCGAGACTAGCTGAAAGCTTGCTCCGTTTCTGGAGCGAGCCGCCGCAACCAAAACCGAGGTGTCGAGCACGATTCGCATGAATTTCAATGTAAATATAGTGGTTACGCCCGCATAACCAAATTATAGATGCATTGGATTTCGTTGTTTCGCATCAGTGCCGCCAAACCTTGAGCCCACGCAGCGACTCCATCGCATCAAAGTCGCTGTCGTTATGCAGCAGTGCATGATTGTGCTCGATGCAATAGGTGGCCTGCAGCACGTCGATGGGGCTGGCGATGGTGACGCCGCAGGCACGTAACTCCCGGTAGTGCTGGGCGGCGGCGCGGCAGATGGCGTCGCCTCCGATCATCACGACGTCGAGCGCGCGCATTACGCGATCAGCAGCGATGTAGTCGCGCTCATGACGAAAGCCACGCAATACCTCAAACAGCGCGAGATCAGCGATGGCGATGGGCGCAGCGGCTTCGTCGAGCAATTCGGAGAGTTGATTGACCGCCGCCGTGCTACGTCCACGAAAAAAATCAATCCAGACGCTGGAATCGACCAGGATCACTTGCTTCGAGCCTTTTTCGCGGGGGCCTTCGGCGCGTGGGACGCAGAGCTTACGTAAGGCGGCGGTGAAGGACTATGCGCGACGAGCACAGTCGCAGCCGCAGCGCCGGTTGGCAATGGGCCGTCGTCCCATTGCAACTGCCCTCGGAGCGCGAGAATATCGCGATACGCGGCCTTGCGGGCGAGGAGCTGCAAGCCTGCTTCCACGGCTTCGCGCTTGGTGGAGTAAGGGCCGGCCCGCATGGCGGCATCCATCAAGTCGTCGTCGATGTCGATGTTGGTTCGCATAATTCGCCAAAAGCACAAAATGTGTATGTATAGACAACATTATACACATTGAGGAATGATTGACGTAATACCAGGACATCGACAGCCCAACACCCGCTAGGCCTTCTCCGCCGCAGCGCGCTGACAGGTCGGCAATAAAACACGTTTCGCCCGCCAATAGCGAAACGCGAAATGATGGTGGCGCACACGTGACAAGCTTGCCCTTCGCGGTCGAACACCCAATGGCGATGGCGGGCAAACGGCCAGCCTTCGCGCTTCAGGTCAAGTGCGAGGGCGTAATCGTTGGTGTCGCCCCGAGTGCGAAAGCTTTGTCCGGGCATCTCGACGATGGTGTGTGCCAATGCAGCTAGTTCGTTGTCTGTACATTGTTGAGGGTGCTTCTATCATTACCGCTTTGACGCTCTGATTTCGGCGCGTGACTTACGGCAGAAATTCGGCAAGCACCGCGCCCGTGTGCGATTTGGCTCGCGCTTTTAGCAACGTCGGTACATCACCCGCTACTACGACGTTGCCACCGCCCGTACCACCTTCCGGTCCCATGTCGATGATCCAGTCAGCTTCCGCAATCAGGTCGAGGTTGTGCTCGATGAGGATCACCGTATTGCCTGCTTCCACGAGGCGATGCAGCACGTGAATGAGTTTTTCGACATCGGCCATGTGCAAGCCGACCGTGGGCTCGTCGAGTACGTAAAGCGTGTGCGGATTCAGGGCCCGACGTCCGTGCGCTTTTGCTTTCACAACAACGGCCGGGCTCTTTTGCTTCGCCAGCTTCTGTGCAGCTTTTGAGAGCTTCGGTGCGTCTTTCGGGTCGGTGCTTTCGGTGAGAACGATAGGTGCTTTGACTTTCGACAGTTCGGTCACCAGTTTGATGCGTTGCGCCTCGCCGCCTGAGAGCGTCGGGCTCGGCTGACCCAGTGTGAGGTAACCCAAACCCACGTCCTGCATGACCTTAAGTGGGTGATGAATCGATGGCATGGTGGCGAAGAAATCTACGGCGTCGTCAACATCCATCGCAAGCACATCGCCGATGGATTTTTCACGCCACAACACGGCCAGCGTTTCGCTGTTGAAACGGACACCGTTGCACACATCGCACGGTAGCTTTACGTCCGGCAAAAAGTTCATCTCGATGGTGATCACACCCGCGCCTGAGCACGCATCACATCGTCCACCCGCTGTGTTAAACGAGAAGCGGCCCGGCCCGTAGCCGCGCATTTTGGCCTCAGTCGTTTCGGCGTAAAGCTTCCTGATGTTGTCCCAGAAACCGATGTAGGTCGCGGGGCAGGAGCGTGGCGTTTTGCCGACTGGCGTCTGATCCACTTCGAGCACGCGGTCAACGTCTTCCCAGCCTTCGAGCGACACACAGCCGTGCAGCGCGGGCGTTTTCTTGCGGTTGTTACGCGCACTCACTAACGCTTCAAGGTTGCCGTACATCACTTCGCGGGCAAGCGTTGATTTGCCTGAGCCTGATACGCCCGTAATGACTGATAGACGTGACAACGGCAGCTTCGCCGTGACGTTGCGCAGGTTGTTGAGCGTTGCGCCTTTGACTTCGACGAACGCATCGCGCGTGCCCACCGGCGCTCTCTTGTGCACCGGATGTTTAAGTGGATTCTTGAGGAAGTGCCCCGTGATTGACGCGGGATTTGCGACGATTTCCTCATAGGTGCCTTCCGCCACAACCTCGCCGCCGCGCACACCAGCGCCGGGGCCGAAATCGATGATGTGATGCGCCCGCTTAATGGTGTCTTCGTCGTGCTCGACGACAATCAGCGTGTTGCCCTTCGCCTGCAATTTTTCGAGCACGTCGAGCAGGATACGGTTGTCGCGTGCGTGCAGCCCGATGGTCGGCTCATCCAGAATGTAGGCGACACCCTGCAGGTTGGAGCCGAGCTGCGCGGCGAGGCGTATGCGCTGCGCTTCACCGCCGGAAAGTGTTGGGGCCGAGCGATCCAGCGTGAGGTAACCTAGGCCGACCTCTTGCAAAAATTGCAGCCGCGATTTGACTTCCGACACGATGTCGCGCGCGATTTCTTCTTCGCGCGCACCGAGCTTCAATTCGCTCATAAAGCGCTCAACTTCAATCACCGAATGCTTCACCAATGCGTGAATGCCTTCGTCGCGGAAGCGCACGTTGCGCGCAATCGGGTTCAGCCGCGCGCCGTCGCAACTGAGGCAAACTTCGAATGCTTCTTTCGCATCCAGAAATGCGTCCAGTTCGCGGTCAGCAAATTCCTCACTCACGCGATCATCACGTTTGTAACCCTTGACGCTTTCGCCCATGCCCTGACAGGTCGTACACCAACCATGTTTGCTGTTGAACGAGAACAGGCGCGGGTCAAGCTCTGCGAAACTGGTGCCGCAGCTTGGACACGCACGCTTGGTGGAGAACACCACGAGCTCGGCTTCGCCGCTGCCCTTCTTCCACGCGAGCACGTGCACGACGCCTTTGCCGTAATCGAGACCAGACGATAACGCGTCGCGCAACGGCGTTTCTTTCTTAGCGTTGACCTCAACAGTCGCGACGGGTAACTCAATCGTGTGCTCGACAAAGCGATCCAGCCGCGGCCACGGTGCGACCGAAATCAGTTCGCCATCGACGCGCAAATGTTCAAAGCCCTTCCCCTTGGCCCACTTCGCAAGATCGGTATAAAGCCCCTTGCGGTTGATCACTAGCGGCGCGAGCACGGTGGCGTTGCGGCCCTTGAAGTCACGCAAAACACGTGACGCAATCGCATCCAGCGACTGCGGCTCAATCGGTACATCACAGGTCGGACAGTATTGCGTGCCGAGCTTCATCCACATCAGGCGCAGAAAGTGATAAATCTCGGTAAGCGTGGCGACGGTCGACTTTCGACCGCCACGCGAGACCCGCTGCTCGATGGCGACCGTTGGTGGAATGCCGTGAATCGCATCCACATCCGGTCGCGCCGACGGCTGCACGAATTGCCGCGCGTAGGCGTTCAACGATTCGAGATAGCGTCGCTGGCCTTCGTTGAAAATGATGTCGAATGCGAGCGTTGATTTGCCCGAGCCCGATGGCCCGGTGATGACGGTGAAGCCCTTCGCAGGAATTTCTAAGCTCACGTTCTTGAGATTGTGCTCGCGCGCGTGCAGGATGCTGATGGACTTGGCTGCCGCGCGCGTAATGTATGCCGCGCGCGGCTCTTCGGCGCGCGGTTGATTGCTGAGCTTCAGCGCAGCGAGGTCACGGTCGTAATCGTTCAGCGCTTTTCCGGTGTGCGACCGCGCGTCGTTGCGAATGGCGTCCGGTGTGCCCTCGAAAATCACTTCACCGCCCGCATCTCCGCCCTCGGGGCCAAGATCGATGAGCCAATCGCTTGCGGCAATCAAATCGAGATTGTGTTCGATCACCAGAATGGAATGACCGGCGTCAATCAGTTTGTCGAACGCGCGTAGCAGTTTGGCGATGTCCTCGAAATGCAAGCCGGTCGTTGGTTCGTCGAACACGAAGAGCTTGCCGCGTGGACGCTTTGGGTCTTCCGGCTTGATGCGTTTCGGCAGCGCCGAGATGGGCCGTGAATCAACGCTCTCAGCGAGATGTCCCGCCAGCTTCAGGCGCTGCGCTTCGCCGCCCGAGAGCGTCGGCACCGGTTGCCCGAGCCGCACATAGTCAAGGCCGACATCGGCGAGCGGTTGCAAAGTGCGCAACACTTCTGCGCCACCCTTGATGTCCTTGAAGAAAACGAGCGCTTCGCTGACCGTCAGGTCGAGCACATCGCTGATGCTTTTTTCACTGACTTTGACTTCGCGCACTTCCGAACGAAAACGCGTGCCATCGCAGTCCGGGCAACGCAAATACACGTCGGATAAAAACTGCATTTCAACGTGTTCAAAACCAGAGCCGGAGCAGGTGGCGCAGCGGCCATTGCCTGCATTGAAGCTGAAGGTGCCAGCGGTGTAGGCGCGCTCCACGGCCATCGTCGATTTCGCGTAGATCGCACGGATTGCATCGAACGCACCGACGAAACTGGCGGGGTTTGACCGTGATGATTTGCCAATGGGGGATTGATTGACGAACACCACATCATCGACGTTTTGATGCCCGAGCAACAAGTCGTATGCGCCCGGTGTGTCGGTCGTTTTGTCTTTGGCTTTGTAAAGCGCAGGCACCAGAATGTCCTGCACCAACGACGATTTGCCAGAGCCGGAAACGCCTGTGATCGTGACCAAGCCGCGCAGCGGGAAGCTGACGGTGATGCCTTTGAGATTGTTCTCGCGGGCGTTACTTAAGATGATTTCATCTGGCCTTACCCCCTCTCCCGCAGCGCGGGAGAGGGTTGGGGTGAGGGCGGCTGATTCGGCGGAAATATTTCCCTTCCTCTTCGCGCTGCCGCCCTCACCCGCCCTGTCGGGCACCCTCTCCCGCGCTGCGGGAGAGGGTTTTAGTGTGCGATGCTTTCTAGTAATCCGCTCCCGGCCCAACAAATACGCCGCGGTTCGCGAATCCTTCGTCGTCGCCAATTCCCTTGGCGCACCATCAAAAATGATCTCACCCCCGCGCTCGCCCGGCCCCGGCCCGACATCAAGCAATCGATCCGCAGCGAACATGATCTGCGGATCGTGCTCCACCACCACCAGCGTGTTGCCGGCATTTCTGAGCCGCTGCATCACACCAATGATGCGTGACATATCGCGTGGGTGCAGGCCAATCGACGGCTCATCGAGCACGAACAGGGTGTTGGTCAGTGACGTACCCAATGCCGTGGTGAGGTTGATGCGTTGCACCTCGCCGCCAGACAGCGTGCGCGACTGTCGATCCAGTGTGAGATAGCCGAGTCCGACGTCGCACAAGTAACCGAGCCGCCCGCGAACCTCGCTGAGTACGAGTTCGCCTGCTTCATCAAGCACAGCACCGTCACCGTGAAAATCAAGTTCACCAAAAAAATTGCGCAGCTTCGAAATCGGCAACAGCATCAGATCGTGAATCGTCAGCCCAGGCAGTGCTTCCAGAGTGTCTCGCGAAAACTTGAAGTGGCGCGGAGAAAAGCGTTTCGGTGCAGCCAACACGGAGTCCGCATTCGCCTTCGATCCCAGTCGAAAATTCAACGAAGTCGGTTTCAGCCGCGCACCCTCGCAGGAAGGACAGGGCGTGTACGCGCGGTACTTCGACAGCAGCACGCGAATGTGCATCTTGTAGGCCTTGGTCTCCAGCCAGTCGAAGAATCGACGCACGCCGTACCACTTCTTGTTGTTGTCCTTTTCCCAGCTGCGCCACGTGTCGTCGCCTTCGATCACGAAGCGCCGATCTTGCGGCCCCATGTCGCGATACGGCACATCCATTGGAATGTTGCGCGCCGTCATGTACTTTTTGAGGTCGTCCTGACACTCCTTGAAGCTTGGAGTCTGCCACGGCTTCACGGCACCCTCGGCAAGCGTCTTGCCTTCATCGGGAATCACCAGCCCGAGATCAACGCCGATCACGCGGCCAAAGCCCCGGCAGGTGTCGCACGCACCGAGCGGATTGTTGAAGGAAAAGCTTGAAGCGTGAGGGTCCGAGTAGGTGATGTCGCAGGCGGCGCAATGCAGGTCGGAGGAGTAACGCCACACTGCCCCCTCTCCGGCAGTGCGGGAGAGGGTTGGGGTGAGGGGGGTTACGTTCGCAGTTGATTCAACCTTTCTTGCAAGGCCATGTCCCTCATCCGCCCTGTCGGGCACCCCGGCGACTACTGGCGCAAGTGTGCGCTCCCGCGCTGCGGGAGAAGGACTCGCAATATCAAGCACAAACACATTCACCCGCCCCTTGCCATGCAACAGCGCCGCTTCCAGCGCCTCCATCACGCGCGCCTTCTCGGCGGTGCCGATGCGCATGCGATCCTGCACCACGTTGAGCACGGTCGCGCCGTCGCGTTTCTCCTGCGAATGAACACGCGTGTAGCCTTGAGCGGACAGAAACGCCTCGACCTCAGCCTCCTCGAAATTCTCGGGCACCGTCACCGGAAACGTGATCGCGACCCGAGGATCGTTCGTCATCGCCGCGCGCAGTTTGAGATCGAGATAAATCGTGTCTGCACTGTCCCGCGTCACCTTCGCGCCGCAGCCCTGACAATGCAAGGCAGCCAGCCGCGCGAACATAAGTTTCAGGTGATCGTTGACCTCAGTCATGGTGCCGACGGTAGAGCGCGACGTGCGCACCGGGTTGGTCTGGTCAATCGCAATCGCTGGCGGAATGCCCTCGATGCGATCCACCTGCGGCTTGTCCATGCGGTCGAGAAACTGCCGCGCATAGGGCGAGAAGGTCTCGACGTAGCGGCGCTGACCCTCCGCGTACAGCGTGTCAAACACCAGCGACGATTTGCCGGAACCGGACACCCCGGTGACCACGGTCAGCTCGCCCGTATGAATGTCAAGGTCAATGTTCTTGAGATTGTTTTGCCGTGCGCCTCGAATGCGGATGTCGGTATTGGCCGTTCCACTCCGGGCGTGAGGCGCGGGCGGCGCTACGGATGAATCAGATTTGGCGGATGAACGTTTGCGACTGGCTGCCATGGGCGGTACTACTCAAAAAATTATCCAGCGCAGCACGATGACGGTGACTGCGAATCTATCCAGTAGTTTATAGCGTGCGCCGAACGTGGTCTGACAACAAGAAAAGCGAGCTAGCGTAAGGCGGCATCGCTCACGCACCGGTCATTAACGCTCGTCGTCTTTGCTGCTTCAAAGCCAGCCTCTACCGCCTTGCCAAGTGATCAACACGCCTGCGAATCCTCGATCCGTGAACCTGTTGTATTTGCACAAAAACGGTGATTTTTGCGCTTAAAAGGCGCAAATTGCCCGCAAACGAGACCTAGCTGACAGCCACGGTGCCTAAGATTGGGACAGGCGTTCAGCGAAACGTAGGCACTGTTATCTATCTGGAGGACTTCATCATGAAAAAAACTGCATTCACCGGCGCGAAGCTCGCCGCTGCGGTTGCGCTGGCGTTGACGGCATCGTCAGCGCACGCCCAAAACGCCAACGTTACGCTCTACGGCTTGATCGATATGACGCTTCGCAGCGTCGACCATTCCAACGCCACGGGCGGGCGGCTGGTTGGCTTTCAAACACCTTGGTTCAGCGGTAGCCGATGGGGCTTGGTCGGTGCTGAAGATCTGGGCGGTGGGCTGAAAGCGATCTTCCGACTTGAGAGCGAATTTGTATTGGGCAACGGTGCGCTCGACACGCCGGGTTTCTTGTTCATTCGCGACGCATGGGTCGGCCTGGACAGCCCGATTTTCGGCAAGTTTACGGTGGGCCGGCAGAACGCGCTCGGCCGTGACATCGCGGCCAACTATCTTGATCCGTACGGCGCTGCCGAATCATCGCTCGCTGAAAGCGGGGGTACCAATACCAACGGCTTCAAGCAACTGATTTTTTACGGCGGTAGCGCCACGGGCACCCGTTACGACAACGGCGTGGTGCTCAAAAAAGCATTCGGTCCGCTCATTGCAGGTGTGTCACACCAATTCGGCGAGGTTGCAGGCGACAACAGCCGCAACACCACGCAGACATTGGCGCTCGGCTTCAACGGCGGTGTGGCGAACGTGTCGGGTTTTGTGACGCAGGCGAACGTTTCCGGCCTCAAACATCGCACGGCCTCCGTCGGCGGCAATGTGCAGTTTGGCATGGCGCGCGTCAACGCCGGTTACTTCCATTACACAGCCGAGCAGCCTGTCACAGTGGGGCAGCGCAAGGACGACGCATGGACGATTTCGACCAAACTCACCCCCGATGGCGCGTTTGATTACGAGCTCGGCTATCAGCAAATGAAAACCAATAACGGTGGCTACAACGCGGCGGGCACCAACACGTTGAACGCGTTTGCCAGCACGGCAGCCGTCACCAAAACCGGTAGCGGTACCAAGAAAACGGTGTATGCGTCGGCGTTCTACCACCTGTCAAAACGCACCGAACTCTACGTCGCGGCAGACCGCATGAACATCACCAACGGCTACAAGGTCAGCGCAGCTAACGGCTTCGCGAATCAGACCGAGTTTGGCATCGGCGTGCGCACCCGCTTCTAGATCGCCTTTGCTGGCACGCCAGCGCTTCGGCGCTGGACTACAGTCTCGCTCATTCAAGCCGCAAGGTATATTGCCTTGCGGCTTTTTTGCTTTTGAATGATGAAAAACTTACTGCTCCTTTCCAACTCCCGCATGCCGACCACGGCGTATCTTGAACATGCATTTGACGCGATTCGCGAAACGATCAGTAACGCGAAAAAGATCGTGCTAATTCCGTACGCGAGTGTGACGATTGCATGGGATTCGACGGCCAAAAACGTGCGCAATGCGCTCGAATCGTTGGGAGTAGAAATCACCGCGATTCATCACTTCAAAGATCCGGCAAAAGCGCTTGCGGAAGCCGACGCGATCATGGTCAACGGTGGCAACACCTTCAACCTGTTGCATCACCTGCGCCGCAAAGAAATCATTGTGCCGTTGCGCTCGCAAATCCTCGCGGGCAAACCATATGTGGGCTGGAGCGCAGGCTCGGCGATTTGTGCGCCAACGATTCGTACGACCAACGACATGCCGATCATCGATCCTTCTGGGTTGGATGCACTCGGCGTGATTGATTTTCAGCTGAACGCGCACTACACCAACAGCGTGCCCGAAGGCTGGATGGGGGAAACGCGCGATCAGCGGCTGGCCGAATTCGTGGCGCTGAATCCGACGGTTCCGGTGTTCGGTTTGCCCGAAGGCGACTGGCTGCGCGTCAAGCACACAAAAGCGGGCAGCGACGTCACGCTGCACGGGCCGTTTCCGGGGAAATGGTTTCGTGCTGGGCAGGAATCGACGGCAGTTGAGAGCGGGTCCCGGGTGATACCTTAGCGAAAACTTGATTTACAACTTGGCATCGAGAACCTCATTCAAATTGGGCATAAATCGCTAAAAACCAATAAATCGACTATCGGCATAAATCAGCCTATTGCCCATGTTAAGTGAGCGTTTCAGCAAAAAGCTGTATCAATTCTTAGCGCAAACATCACCTTGCAGATGACTACATCGCGCCGCTGTCCTTCGACAACGCTTTCAAATCATTGGCACGATTGATTTCGACGATGTTGCCGCTGAACGTGAGATGCACATTTTTCACGCCGAGCGAATACGCAATCGGCAGCAACGTGGCGCGGGCGCTGGCTTCCACTTCGGGGCGCAGTTGCTCGATCAATGTGTGCGCATGACTTTGCGCATGCGCCGCAGCGCCTTCGAGTAGACGGTTTTTATCTTCTTCCGTGAACCCAGGGCCGAACGCGCCGTTGAGCAAATCCGGTAACAGCCACGGCATCAACTTTGATCGCTGCTCATCATAAAAACGCAGCGAACGCACGCTGATTTCGGCGCGCACTGGCGGTAACGTCAGTTGCGCTGACGACGCGTTGTTGACAATCGAAAACTGCGGTGAACGCAGGTCATAACGAAAATCAATTTGAAATTCAAAGATCATCGCCAGCTTCTTTTGCGAGAACGCCCAGCGCAAATACTTGCGACCGAATTCGCCGAAACTGTAATCCGTTTCAGTAACGATTTCCTTCGTGATGACCTTGAACACAGACAGCTCACCCACTGCGCGCATACCTTCCAGCGAGACATGGGCGTGAGTGTCGTTAGCGCGAGCAAGCCAAGGCCTTCTTGCAAGCAGCCAGCCGATGCCGGTGCCGAGAGCGACCGCGAGTAGCGTGAAGAGAATGTCCATCGCCGAATTATCGACGGATGCGCGCTGTCGCCTCGCCCCACTACCGACGTCATCCTCGGCGCAGCCGGGGATCAAGTACGTGAACTTACGCGAAGCGCGAATCTGCTTTTGACCGTCGCTTGACGAATTGGCTGTGCATGCCACCAGCGCGCTCCACGGCCGCGCGGGGCCAGTCACTTTTGGCAGTCGCCCCAAAAGTAACCAAAAGGGCTTGCCCCTCTGCCCGCCTGATCCTCCAGTGCTCGCGCTGTGCGGCACGCGTTGGACGGGTCACGGACGCGCCCCAAACGCGTCGCGAATAGTGACCCGACAACGCATCTACGACCGCACAACGCTCCGCGCTTCGGGGCGGGCAGAAGGGGCATATGCTGCTCACCACCGCATTGGCGGTGTTATGCAGCAGAATGAGACAAAACGTGAAAAGCAATGTCAAAAATGCTCTTTGATGAAACTCGAAATTCCTTCGCAGAGACGGTCAAGCGCAATCGAGTTTTCGTGTTGGGCGCGGGCTTCTCAGTTGGGGCGGGCGTCCCGTTGACGAATGCGCTGTTGCGAGATGCTTTGAACTTATTCTCGGTTGAGTGTCCCGGTATATACAGCCGGGTAGAGCGATATGCCATGGAGGCCATGGGTCAAGAAGCCGAGCCGCTGGACATCTCGATGCTCAACTTCTCTGAGCTCTGCACATTTCTGGAATTTATTGAGCTGCGAGAGTACGGCGGCGGAGAACGTTGGAGCGAGAACGGCAGTCGTGAAAAACTCGCGCTGCGCTTTTATTTGGCCAAAGCAATCGTCGCCAGTACGCCAAGATCAAATGACGTTCCAGAACTCTACCGCGAGTTTGCTAGGCAGTTGCACCCACGCGATGTAGTCATATCTTTCAATTGGGACGGTCTGCTTGAAATGGCGCTAGAGGCCGTTGGCATGCGTTACACATACGAACGCCCCAATAAAGACGAGATATTCATTGCAAAGCTACACGGTTCCGTGAATTGGCACTTTCGCGAACCAAGACGATTGGACGGCAGTCCACCTAGGCTGCAGTGGCGTCAAATCGACTTCGGCGGCGATCCGTCGAAACCATTTATGTTCTGCGCGCCTGAGTTGCTCCATCCTGCCACGTGGCGAGATGTTCAACCACTAAGCGAAGTTGACCCATATCTCGTACTTCCTGGCTACGGCAAGGCGTTTGACGTCCGCGCCAACGCGTCGCTCTGGTACAAGCCAGAATTTGCATTTGCCTTCACGCACGATGTTTATGTGATCGGCCTCAGTTTGGCTGATGACGATTTTTTCGTCAGAAGTTTTTTTCTGTCGAATTTGCCTTACTTGAATGACTTCACAGAAGTTCCGGGCCGCAAGATCGTAGTCATCAACCCGTCTAACGATGTCAATAAACACTACGATTTCGTACTCAAGTCCGGCTTAGCCGAAGTTTGGAATGAGAAGTTCGATATTGCCCACGTTGAAAGAATCAAACACGGGACGAAATCTCCCTAGTGTTTGGTTCGAGCGCCCCTTCTGCCTGCCCCGAAGCGCGGAGTGTTGTGCGGTCGTAGACGTGTCGTCGGCACACACTGTGCGTAGCGTCAGCGAAGCTTTCGTGTGACGTTGACGCGTCCCGCACAACGCGAGCACTGGAGGATCGGGCGGGCAGCAGGGGCAAGCCCTTTTGGTAACTTTTGGGGCGACTGCCAAAAGTGACTGGCCCCGCGCGGCCATAGAGCGCGCTCGTGGCATGCAAGCTTGGCTCCTGAAGCAACGGCCCTCACCCTAGCCCTCTCCCGCGCTGCGGGAGAGGGGATTATGTTGCGCTTCGCGTGGGCCCACGCACTGGATCCCCGGCTGCGCCGAGGATGACGGCGGCTTAGTGGGGAGAGGGGGACAACGCGCGTCCCCGTCTTATAGGAGCACGATGTCGTATTTCTCCTGCGCGTATCCCGTCTCCACCAACAACGAAACCGGCTTGCCAATCTCCACCGACAGTTGCGCCAGCGTTGCTGATTCGTCGTCCAAAAACAAGTCAATTACGGCTTGCGACGCTAGGATTCTGAATTCTCTGGGATTGAATTGTTTGGCCTCGCGCATGATCTCGCGGAGGATTTCGTAGCAGACGGTTTGTGCGGTTTTTATTTCGCCTCGGCCCTGGCAGGTGGGGCAGGTTTCGCAGAGCACGTGGCCCAGCGATTCGCGGGTGCGTTTGCGGGTCATCTCGACCAGGCCCAAGTGCGTAAAGCCATTCACCGTGAGTCGCGTGCGGTCGGTGGAGATCGCAAGATTTAACGCTTCGAGCACAGCTGCGCGATGCTCGGGCAAGTCCATGTCGATGAAATCGATGATGATGATGCCGCCTAAATTTCTCAGGCGCAGTTGTCGCGCAATCGTCTGCGCGGCTTCCAGGTTGGTTTTGAAAATCGTATCGTCAAACGAGCGCACGCCGACATAGCCGCCGGTGTTGACGTCGATGGTGGTCAGCGCTTCGGTTTGATCGACGATGACGTAGCCGCCGCTCTTCAAATCGACGCGCCGATGCAGCGCACGTTCGATCTCCTGCTCGACGCCGTACATGTCAAACAGCGGGCGTGCCGCTTGATGCAAGCGCACGCGATCCTTGAGCGCAGGGGCGTAGCGTTCGGCAAACGTGGTCATGGCCACGCAGGCACCCGCTGCGTCGACGAAGATGCGTTGCGTGTCCTCGCTGGCGAAGTCGCGCAACACGCGCTCGGCGAGTGTTAAGTCCTGATGAATCAGGGTGCCCGATTTGGTTGATTTGGAGCGCGCCTGAACGTCGGCCCAGAGCATCGTCAAATACTCCACGTCGCGCGCCAGATCACGTTCGGTGGACTTTTCAGCCACGGTGCGAATGATGAAACCGCCATGTGGCACGTTAGGCGGCAGTAGTCGCGTTAACGTGTCTTTCAGCAGCGTGCGCTCGGCTTCGTCTTCGATGCGTTGCGAGATGCCGATGTGTGAATCTTGCGGTAGATGCACCAGCAAGCGACCCGCGAGTGAAATCTGCGTCGACAGCCGCGCGCCCTTGGTTCCAATCGGGTCTTTGATGACTTGCACGATGAGCGATTGCCCTTCGTGCAGAATCTTTTCGATAGGCTTCGGCGTGACTTCGGGCGAGTGTTGTGCCTGCCTGAATTCCCAGATGTCGGCGACGTGTAAAAACGCCGCGCGCTCCAGCCCGATCTCGATAAACGCGCTTTGCATGCCGGGCAGCACCCGCGCCACGCGACCGAGATAAATGTTGCCGACGAGGCCGCGATGCGTCGCGCGCTCGATGTGCAATTCTTCGATCACGCCATGATCCAGCACCGCCACCCGCGTCTCTCTTGGGGTGACGTTGATCAGAATTTCTTCAGCCATGGAAACGGCCTTGCCTTAAATTTCTATTGCGTTCACCGCTGCGAGCGGTTGGCTGCGCAGCGCTGAAATCATCAGAAACTTTTTAGCTGTTGTAGGAGCGGCTCTGCCGCGACCAACGATTTGCTATGCGTTCGCTGGGTCGCGACAGAACCGCGACGACCGTCACAGCGTTCCTACATCGGCTTGATGCCGAACAGCGAGAGTAGCATCGATGTCTCAAAAATCGGCAGGCCCATCACGCCGGAGTAGCTGCCTTCGAGGCGCTCGATGAACACCGCGCCCAAGCCCTGAATAGCGTAGGCACCCGCTTTGCCCATCGGCTCGTTAGTGGCAATGTAGGCCGAGATTTCGTCGTCAGTGATGTCGCGAAAGCGGACGCGCGAAATGGAGGTGTCGTGTAGCAACCGTGTGCCATCGGTAATGGCCACCCCGGTCAGCACCTCATGCTGCGTGCCGGACAGCAGCTTCAGCATGCGCCGCGCGTCGGCCTGATCGGCGGGCTTGCCAAAAATGGTGCCGTTAAAGACGACGATGGTGTCCGCGCCGAGCATCGGCATGGGCGGCAGCGCACGCTGTCTGGCACGCAGCACGCCGATTTCGGCTTTCATTTTGGCCATGCGTTCGACGTAGATGTACGGGTTTTCACTCGAAAGCGGCGTCTCATCCACGTCGCGCTGACGGTTGATTTCCTCACGCAGCAGTACGGTTTTGCACGCGATGCCCATTTGTTGCAGCAATTCGAGACGACGAGGGCTTCGAGAAGCCAGATAAATTTCGTTCATGGGGTCAGGATGGGAGCGGTTGCGAAGGCGCTAGGAGTCTGTCGGGTTTGAAAAGCATCGGCTGCAAATCCGCCGGCCCGGTGCATATTTCGCCTGTTTTTTGGGCAATATCTCGATATTGCCGCTGC
>JAYVNO010000288.1:0-2752 GCA_043758415.1 Burkholderiales bacterium | reverse complement strand
ATAATGGACTCAAGCAAGTCGATGTGTCGCGACTGCTGTCGGTGCCTGAGCGCACGATTCGGCGCTGGGTGGCGTTGCTCAGGCAGCTTGGCGTCGAGCAGCTTGAGCCGAAGCGTCGTGGACGCCGGGCGGGTGAAGCCTCAGCGCTGGGGGTGCGCCAGATGAAGCGTATCGAGACGATGGTGCTGGGCAAGATGCCCGATCAGCTGCGGCTGCCGTTCTACCTTTGGACGCGCGAGGCGGTGGGCGCTTTGATCGAGCGCGAGTACGGGCTCAAACTGACCCCAGCAAGCATAGGCAACTACCTGAAGCGCTGGGGCATGAGCCCACAGCAACCGGTGCGCCGCGCCTACGAGAGAAACGATGAGGCCATCACCCGCTGGCTTGAGACGGACTACCCGGCTATTGCCGCTAACGCCAAGCGGCAGCGGGCGCTGATCTACTGGGCTGACGAGTGTGGGGTGAGGCGTGTTGATGTGCGCGGTCGCAGCTTTGCGCTGAAAGGTCAGACCCCGGAGATCAGAACGACGGGACAGCGCTTTGGCTGCAACATGATCTCGTTGGTGAGTAACCTTGGCGCGCTGGCCTTTCAGGTGTTTGAAGGGCGTTTTGCGACGCAGGTGTTCATCGACTTTCTGCAACGGTTGGTCAAACACGGCAAGGGCAAGAAGATCGCGCTGATCGTGGATGGACATCCGGTACACAAAGCCGCACTGGTCAAGCGTTGGATTGCGGATCAAAAGGGGGCCATCACGCTGCACTTTCTACCCGGTTACGCGCCGGAGCTAAACCCCGATGAGCTGCTCAATCACGATCTGAAATTGGGTCTGGCTAAGCGCCGCCCCCGAAATCGAGTGGAACTAAAAAGTGCGGTGCGCTCGCATCTACACAAGCGCCAGAAGCAATCCCACGTCGTGAAGAATTTCTTCAAAGCAAAGCATGTGCGCTACGCAGCATGAGCCGATTCAATCCGGTCTTATTTTGTTGCACTTGGGGCTTGAAACCGCCCGGTCATTTCTGGGGCGCACGCCCGCCAAAAATTTGCCGGAAACTTTGCCACTGTTTCCGCTCGGTGCCACGCTGTTTCCCGGTGGGCGGCTCGGTCTCAAGGTTTTTGAGCAACGCTACATCGATCTTGCCAAAGCGCGAATCGCCGATGGCGAATTATTCGGCGTGGTCACGCCGACTGGCGGCGGTGAAGTCGGCGTTGATCAAACGTTCGCCAAGGTGGGCACCGCAGCCCGCGTGCGCTCGTTTGACATGCCGCAGGCGGGCATTTTTTTGCTCGATTTGGTGGGCGAAGATCGTTTTGAAGTGCTGCGCGCGACGATGGAGACGTCTGGCTTGCAACGCGCCGCCATACGCTGGATCCCGGGCGAGAATAAAGTCAAATTGCCGAATACATACACCGAGCTGGGAACGATTTTGTCGCAGGTGATGGCTCGCGCAGGCGAAGAAAAATTTGCCGAGCCGTTTGAGCTGGACGACGCGACCTGGGTCGGCAACCGTCTGGTTGAAATTCTGCAACTCCCGTCGTCGATCAAGCGAAGTCTGCTCGAAATTAACGACGCCGATCTGCGCCTGAAGACGGTCAATCACCTGATAGGTCGCGGCACCAACGCAACGACTTCACAAGCTTTGTAAAATCAGTTATTCCGATAATCTCGATGGCGTGTGAAAAGCGCGCCCAACCACACGGGGCACTATGGCCGGTCACAGTCAATGGGCAAATATCCAGCACCGTAAAGGTCGTCAGGATGCAAAGAAAGGCAAGATTGCCACCCGCCTGATCAAGGAAATCGCGGTGGCCGCCAAGATGGGGGGCAGCAGCATCGACGGCAATCCGCGCCTGCGTCTGGCGGTGGATAAAGCCTATGACAACAATATGACCAAGGATACCGTCGAGCGCGCGATCAAGCGTGGCGCCGGCGAAGTGGACGGCGCAAACTACGAAGAAATTCGCTACGAAGGCTACGGCATCAACGGTGCGGCCATGATCATCGACTGCCTCACCGACAACCGGGTGCGCACCGTGGCCGAAGTGCGCCACGCGTTCAGCAAACACGGTGGCAATCTTGGCACCGACGGTTCGGTGGCGTTTCTGTTTACGCATTGCGGCACGCTGCTGTTCGCGCCGGGCGCAGACGAATACGCGCTGATGGAAGCTGCGTTAGAGGCGGGCGCGGACGACGTAGTCACGCACGACGACGGTTCGATAGAAGTGATCACCGGCCCGTACGATTTCGTCAACATCAAGGAAGCGCTGGCCAAAGCAGGCTTCAAGTCCGACGCGGGCGAAGTGACCATGAAGGCGCAGAATGAGGTTGTTTTCACGGGCGAAGACGCGGTCAAAATGCAGAAGCTGCTTGACGCGTTTGACGCAGTCGATGACGTGCAGGACGTATACATGTCTGCCGTGATCAACGAATAAATGCTCGCCACTCGGCCTTGCGGGAAAAGATCAAGGTGAAAGAGCCCTGAATTAAGCTGAGTCCAGTCCTGCCCCAATACTGTTCGTTTAATCGATTTTAGGCGATGGTGCATGCCATCCCAACGGAGGCAAAAGAGGCGACGCGCGGCACCAACGAAAGCGACATTGGGCGTTGGGGCACGACTGTCTGACCACCTCAGCGCGAGCCTTCTGGCGCGAGTCTATCCACCGGCGTTGATCGAGGGAATTCTTCGCGAACACGGCGTGCGGAGCTTGCGCCAGCGCACGCTGCCGATGCTCACCATGAGCTACTACTGCATC
>JAYVNO010000287.1:0-8608 GCA_043758415.1 Burkholderiales bacterium | reverse complement strand
AGGAACTCGGCGGCAACGGTCTGCCCGGCACCAACCCCGAGCAATTGTTCGCAGCCGGCTACAGCGCATGCTTCCTCGGCGCGCTGAAATACGTCGCTGGTGCTGCCAAAGTCGCGCTGCCTGCGACGACCACGATCACAGGCAACGTTGGCATTGGTCAAATCCCAACCGGCTTCGGCATTGAAGTCACGCTGACGGTCGATATCCCCGGCGTGGATCGCGAAGTCGCTCAAGGTCTCGTCGACAAAGCGCACATCGTCTGCCCGTACTCGAACGCAACGCGCGGCAATATTGATGTGACGTTGAAACTGGTGTAACCAGCGTTCGAGTTGACCGGCGGGTGCAGTGGCCTTCTGCGTGCGGGAGGCCGTTCACCGCCGTTGTTTCGGCCTTGGTTTGCGCGCACGGCGCTGCTGCAACAACGGCAGAGTCCGCCCCGTTTGTTCTGCGAAAACAAGAAAGTCAGGTAACAGCTTCTCCTCAGAAGCCAAGCTGAATACAGGCAGAGTCCTGCTTTTTTGCGTATATTGACTTTACAGAAAACAGCGCACTAGCCCCTGTATAGGGGTCATTTCAGCGAAAAGCTATACGGCTGGCGACGCGTTATCAGCGTCTGTTGGAACGGTCGCATCGTCTTCGGAACCAAACTCCGTCGCCAATCCGTCCGCACTTACCCCGATGTCGCGCAAGTGGTGCACCAGCTCATCGACGTAGCCGTGCGTCACCAGTACGCGCGGCGCGCCGCTGGCGCTGATGGCGGTTAACAGCTCTGACCAGTCGGCATGATCGGACAGCACGAATCCGGTGTCGCAGCCGCGACGACGGCGCATGCCGCGCACCGCCATCCAGCCTGAGGCAAAAGCATCGGTGTAGGGCTCGAATCGCTTGAGCCACGAGCTCCCTGCCGCGCCCGGTGGCGCAAGCACTAACGCGCGGCGAAGGCTCGCTTTGTCGGGCGTGTCGGAGACCAGTTGCGTCGGCGGCAGCGATACACCTGCTGCGGCGTAAGCCTCGTTCAATTTCGCCACCGCGCCGTGGGTGATGATCGGGCCGATGTCGGTGCTGGATACCAGGCCCGCGAGGACGCGCTGCGATTTGCCGAGCGAGTAGCAATACAGAACGCTGGCACGACCGGCATCGGCGTTCACTTGCCACCAAGCAATGATTTCTGCCCAGATGTCGGTGGTTTTTTGCCAGCGAAAAATCGGTAAACCGAACGTTGATTCGGTGATGAACGTGTCGCACTGCACCGGCTCAAACCGCGCGCAGGTGGGATCGAATCCGAGCTTGTAATCGCCGCTCGCGACCCATACGCCGTCGCCGGTTTCCACGCGAACTTGTGCCGAGCCGAGCACGTGTCCCGCGGGATGCAGCGACACCGTTGCGCTGCCGAGCGTGATGGTTTCGCCGTAGTCGATGCCTTGCAGCGACGCATCAACGCCCAAACGAGCGCGGTACAACGGCAGGCCTGCGTTGCTGACCAGATAGTGCTGCATGCCGGGGCGCGCGTGGTCGGCGTGTGCATGCGTGATGATCGCGCGCTCGACCGGTCGCCACGGGTCGATATAGAAGTGTCCGGCAGCACAGTACAGGCCCTCGGGTTTGAGTTCGAGCACGGCGCGCTCAGACATGCCAATGACGATCCAGTCGCGACCAGTCGAACGTGGGGCCGGGATCGATTTTTCGGCCGGGCGCTATTTCGCTGTGCGTGGTCACCGCCTTGATGGGATAGCCAAATTTCAAAGCCGCGAGCAGAGCGTTGAGTGCTGAATATTGCTCTTCGCTGAACGGCGCTTTGGCGTCGCCTTCAATCTCAATGCCAATCGAAAAATCATTGCACACGCCGCGCCCACGCCACAGGGAAACCCCTGCGTGCCAAGCTCGATCATCGCAGCTCACAAACTGTAAGATCGCACCGCCGCGTCGCACAAAAAAATGCGCGGAAACCTTTACATCGGTTAGCTCGGCGAGCTGCGGATAGTGCGCAACATGCAGCCGATTCTCGAAAAAATCAACCACCGCATCACCATCAAATTGCCCCGCAGGCAGACTGATGTGATGCAGCACCACCAGCTCAATGGCCGCGCCATCAGCACGTGCGTCAAAGTTCGGACTGGCGCGGTGCCCCGCTTCAATCCACCAGCCTGCGCTCCAGGTACTAGTAGTTCGTTTCATCAAAACAATGATGAATGAAATCGATGTATTTTTTCGTCAGGCAAGGCGCACAGCCGCAGCCGTACTGAAGTACGGCAAGGTTGGGCAACGCGGCATGGCGGAAAAAGACGCGATTTCATGTCAGTGTTTTGGTGAAACGAACTACTAGGCGTCATCAGGTTCCATACCCAGTCGCTCTAACCGATAGCGCATTGAGCGGAAGGTGATGCCGAGCAGCTTGGCCGCTTGCGTACGGTTGCCGCGAGTTTGCGCGAGCGCGAGCTCCAGCGTTTCGCGTTCGCTGCGATCCAGAAAATCCTGCAACGGCGTACGGCCCGCCAACGTGCCCGCGCCTGCGGGCGTGCCGGTTGCAGCCGCCTGCGTGACGGGGTTGTCGTCAACGGTTAACCGCAAATCCGCCGCTTCAATCTTCGCCGGATTTTCGGCAAGCGCGACGGCGCGTTCAAGCACGTTTTCAAGCTCGCGCACGTTGCCGGGGAACGGGTAACGAGCGAGCGCAATGAGCGCGCCCGAGCTAAGCGTAGCAGGCGCGCCGCCGGTGATGCGAGTGAGCGTGCGCGCGGCGATCACCGGTATGTCGGTCGGAATTTCGCGCAGCGCGGGCATGGCGACTTGCAACACGTTAAGGCGATAAAAAAGGTCTTGCCTGAAGTTGCCCGACTGCACCAATCCGCCCAAATTCTTATGCGTGGCGCTGACGATTCGCACATCAATGGCGTCCTCAACTGTATGGCCCACTTTGCGGACTTTTTTCTCCTGAATTGCACGCAGCAATTTCACCTGCAAGGCGAGCGGCAAGTCAGCGACCTCATCGAGAAACAAGGTGCCGCTAGAGGCCGCCTGAAAGAATCCGTCGCGATCATTTTCCGCACCCGTGAATGCGCCTTTGCGGTACCCGAAAAATTCACTCTCCATCAAATTTTCAGGAATTGCGCCACAGTTCACGGCGACGAACGGTCCTGAAGCGCGCGGTCCGGACGCATGCAGGATGCGCGCGGCCAGCTCTTTGCCGGTGCCGGATTCGCCGCAAATGTGTACGGCGGTGGTGGTGTTGGCGAGCTTGTTGAGTAGCAGTCGCAGCGATTCGATGGTCGTCGATTCGCCGACCAACTCAGGCGCAGATGACGCCGATGCTGCAACCGCATTCGATCCCGTCGTGAGCGGTGCGCCGCGCTTTTCGGGCAGCTTGATGGCGCTCTTCACTAACGTGCGCAACTGATCCAGCGAGACGGGTTTTGCAAGGTAATCGAACGCGCCCGCCTTGAGTGCGGCCACCGCGTTGTCGGCGTTGCCAAATGCCGTGATTACCGCGCACGGTAAGTCGAGGCCGCGCTCGGCAATTGCTGCAAGTACATCAAGCCCGGTGCCGTCGCCGAGCTGCATGTCGGTCAGGCACAACGCGTACGAATGCCGATCAAGCGCATCAATCGCGCTTTGTCGTGAATCAGCGGTAACGACTTCCAGCCCGAGTTTGGTCAGCGTCAATTGCATCAGCGTGAGCAGGTCCGGCTCATCGTCAACGACTAACACACGGGAAGTGGCTTCGAGCTTTTTTGCCATAGTAATTAATTTTTGCGCCGTTTCGCCGAGGCACGACGCTTCAATTTTACGATGGTCACGTGATGTGCTGCGCTGCGCGCTGTTCTGGCAACAGCGGCAATTCCAGCACAAATCGCGCGCCCTGACCGTGTTGCGACGAACCCAGCCGTACGCTGCCGCCGTTGGCCAGTGCCAGTTCGCGCACCAGATACAAGCCCAGACCGGTGCTGCCGCTGCCACTGAAAAAAGGTTCGAAAACGCGATCAGCGATGTCGTTGTTGACGCCCGGTCCGTCGTCAATCACGTTGATGATGGCGCGCTGCATCTCGTCGTTAATGTTGACGGTGACGCTTACGCTTTGCTTCCCTTTTGACGAGTGCCGCCACGCGTTTGCCATCAGGTTTACCATCATTTCGTCGAAGTGGCTGCGATCCACGTAGATCATGGCGACGCCCGACAGGGCCAGCCGAAATGCGCTGCGTGGCGCGTTGAGCGTTGTGCAAAGCTCGCCAGTCAACTCCATGACAGCGTGCTCAATTTCGAGCGCTGCGGGGTGGCCGCGGTCACGTCGCCCAAGCAGCGAAACGTCGCGCACGATGCGATCAATACGATCCACATTTTTGTCGATCATCACGGTCAATGCGCGCGCCTCGGGGCCGTTGCCCACTTCTTCGCCGATCAACTGTGCGGCCTGCTTGATGGCGGACAGTGGATTTCTGATTTCGTGCGCGATGCTGGCGGACAATCGACCGAGCGCTGCGAGTTTGATTTGCTGCGCCTGCGTTTCCGCTTGTTCAATATCTTCAAGAAAAATGAGCGTGCCAGCTCGCTCTTCCAGATCAACCGGCATCATGCGCGGCGACAGCAGGCGCGCGCCATCGCGGGTGCGAATCGGCGAGCCGTCGAGCGTTGAATCGGTCATAAAGAAGCTCTGCCAGCGCGCGTGCAGATCGGCGGACAGGTCGCTCAACTGCGTATCTGCTCGCATGAGCGCTTCATCCCCGCCAAGCCAGCGGGTAGCTTGTGGATTCGCCATCACAATCTGCCCCAGAGCACCGACCACCAGCACGCCGTCGTCGAGTTCGCTGATGACGACCTGATTGATGTGCGCCAGCCGGCGAACGTCGGCTGTGCGCGACGCCACTGCAAGCTCTGATTCCTCGACGCTACGACCGAGTACGATGCCGATAGCCGTAAGCAGAAAGTAACCCGTCCCCACCAGCGCGGACTGGGTCACCGCCTGCACGCTCCCAGCACGCATCAGCAGTTCCGCCAGCAGCAGTACGATGGTCGCCAGCGCGGCGTGGGCGAAGGCCATACGGTCGCGCATGAACCAGCCGTGCGCAGCGAGAATGGGGTAGAGATAGGTCGCGTAACTGGTTGCCGTGTTTTGTGAATCGATGAAGATAACGACGATGAAGATCAGATCAGTGGCCAGTTGCGCCAGCAGCAGTCCTGACATTCCACCTCTAAACTGGCGCAACGTAAGTACGCTCACTAATGCCCAGACGGAGTACGCGAAGGACGCGGCGTAGGTGATCGAACTGAGCTGTGTGCTGCCGCTCGCCACGGCCAGCGCGATGGCTGCTACGCAGCGATAAAGCGCCAGCAGCCGAAGCAGCCGTAGCGCGGTGCCCGAGATGCCTTCCGTGACAACGCCCCGCGCGTCGCCGGATGCGGCCGCAGCGCGCATGCGGCGCGTAGCGTGCTTGCGGACTTTCGTTTGCGCGTGGTCAGCGTCGATGGCCGCACGCCTTGTCATTGCACACCAACCCGGTGCTTGCCATGACGGTGGTCGCTTTGGGTATGAACACGCCGCAGCGGGTGCACTTGATCATCGAGTCCTGCGCAGGCGTGTCATCACGCCTGCGCGATTGTGCGTTGGCGGCTGCGCGTTTGGCGTCCTCTTCGTCGCGGCGCTCCTTAGCGTCGGCGCGGGTCTTGTGCACCGACACCAAGCGCAGCGCGAGCAACACCAGAAAGAAAACAACGATCCAAAAAATGATCTTTCCCACGTTTGGGTGCGCTTCACGAGTAAACTTGAATTCGAGTCTAGCGCAAGCGACCACAAACATATTTCTATAAGGAGATCGTGATGACCAGTGCCACTAATGAACCGTGGGCCGCGTGGGCCGAATCGATGCAAAAAATGATGAGCAGTCCGGCTGCGATGAACCCATTCGCGGGCATGATGGGTGCGGTGCCGGGGATGGGCGGCGGCGCGGGTAACGCATTCGATCCGCAGCAATTCATGAAGGCGCTCGATCCGGTCGAAATTGATCGCCGAATTCAGGATATGCGCGCGGTTGAAACGTGGATGAAACTGTCGCTGTCGGGCCTTGAAATGTCGATCAAAACGATGGAAATGCAGCGGGATGCGTACGCGTCATTCAACAAAATGAGCGCGTCGGCAAGCAAAACCGTGACCGAGGGTGCGCAGGCGGCTGTGGCGTCCGTCAAGCGAGCGGCCCGGAGCGGCAGCCGCAAGCCCTGACGGCCTACAGTTTATTTCTGTCGGGCGGGGCGCTTTGGCGCGAGCGCCGTATGTCTGGTTTTGTCGTCGCTTCAGCCGGGTGGCACAGCTTCTATCCCACCGGCGTGCAGCCGTCGGTCGCGGATCGCGAACGGTTACGTCGCTTTAGCCTGACGCAAGCACCATGCGAACCAAGTCGGGCAATGAATCTGCCCCCATTTTTGCCATGACCTTGGCGCGATGACCTTCGACGGTCCGCGGACTTGCGCTCAGAAGAAGCGCAATTTCTTTGTTCGAATTACCCTCAATCAAAACGTCCATGACTTCTTTTTCGCGTTGGGTGAGGCTGTTGATTCGCCGAGTTATCTCGTGAAGCTTTAGCTCGTCCCGTTGCGTCGCCGCCTCCATATCGGGAAAATAGAAACGAAACTGCCCCTGCGTTGTGGTTTTGGCGGCATTCATTGCCACGTCGGCCATGCGCAGTAGCTGGTCGGTATCTCGCGCATCGAAGGGACAGCTGGCAATTCCGATGCTGGCGGCAATTTGCAGCCGAAGCGTTGCGACCTCGATAGGCGCTGCGAGGGCGGTCTGCACGCGGTTGGCGACGACGGCTGCCTCATCGCGTTGATCAATTGCTTCCAGAATCAGTCCAAATTCATCGCCTGCGATTCGAGCTACCGAGTCAGTCGCGCGGATGCACGCCTGCAGCCGGACGGCAACGGCCCGCAACACTGCATCGCCAACTTCGACTCCGTGCTCGGCGTTAATTGTTTTGAAACGGTCGATGTTGATCAACACGACCGCGACCTGCCGCGAGCTGCGTTGCGCCCGCGCCGCCGCTCCGCGCAGACGGTCGCGAAACTCGGCGCGATTGGGCAGTTCGGTGAGGGTGTCGTGTCGTATCAGGTGGAGTAGGCGCGATTCAAGCTTTCGTCGTTCGCCGGTGTCCCGAATCAGGATTTGCAATAACCGCTCCTGACCGAACAGGCAGGGGATCAACGCGACGCTGATCGGCATCACAGTGCGATCGCCTCGATGCAGCGTGGCGTCTTTGTAATTCACCGTGCCTGCGTACGGCTCCGGATGCAGTTCACCCGACCCCATTTTGATCAGTTCAGCCACCGGCATTCCGATCACACCGTCCGCTTTACTGGCACCGACCAAGCCGACCGCAGACTCGTTGGCATACGTTATTTGCAGAGAAGTGCAGACGATGATCGGCTGATCACACGCCATTGTCATCGCATGACTATACGGTTCGGCTGCGAACCAGGGGTCATGACTCGCTAGCGGTTTCGAAGGAGTGATCAAGGTTTTTGTCTTTTGCCGGGAGCCGCCCCGCCTTCGACCAATTATGCACGCCCGACACGGCCGACGGAAACGCGGCCCGCTGGTTATCGACGCGGCGCACTACGAGAGCGCTAAAACGCAATTTTGTTGCAAAATACAGCTAACTCAGTCCTAACAATGGTCCGAATTGACTCTTTTTGCCATCATCCTCGCCGCCGTTCTAGGCGGCGTCGCCTCGTGCGGTGTCGCTGCGCTCGCGCTCTACGCCAGACTGTCCTCGGTAGAGCGTTGGGTGGCATTCGCCGTGGGCGCGATGCTGGCCGTGGTGTTTCTGGACATTCTGCCGCATGCGTTATCCGAGGGCGTTGATCCGGCCTCGCTGATGAAATGGGTGCTGGCGGGGTTGCTGTTTTTCTTCTTCCTCGAAAAACTGGTGATCTGGCGGCATTCGCATGGCGATTTGCAGCCTTCGGTTGACGGCGAGGCGAGCCATGCGCAGCATCACCACGGTCACCATCACGGCAATGACGGCGGGCGCTCCGGGCTGATGGTGCTGGTCGGCGATTCGCTGCACAACGCGACTGATGGGGTGGTGATCGCGGCGGCATTT
The DNA here is from genome assembly GCA_043758415.1 of Burkholderiales bacterium. Lineage (GTDB taxonomy): Bacteria > Pseudomonadota > Gammaproteobacteria > Burkholderiales > Casimicrobiaceae > Casimicrobium. The sequence continues at coordinate 521 of JAYVNO010000287.1, read as the reverse complement.
TTGGCGGACTTCAATCTCGGCGTGGTGACCTCCCTTGCCATCATCGCGCATGAAGTGCCGCAGGAAGTCAGCGACTTTTTCGTGTTACTCCACTCGGGCTACACGCGCAAAAAAGCCTTCATCTACAACATAATTTCGAGCCTTGCGATGGTAGTCGGCGGCGTGATCGCGTACTTCGCGCTGGAGAGCGCGCAGGCGTACGTCACACCGGTGCTCGCGTTCGCGGCGGCGTCAATGTTGTATGTGGCCGTGGCCGATCTGATCCCAACGCTGCACCGCAAATTCTCGATCAAGGACACGTGTCAGCAAATGCTGATGATCGGCTTGGGCGTCGGGACGGTGTTGCTCACGCACACGCTGCTGCATTCGGGGCACGCTCACTAGTAGTTCGTTTCACCAAAACACTGACATGAAATCGCGTATTTTTCCGCCATGCTGCGTTGCCCAACCTTGCCGTACTTCAGTACGGCTGCGGCTGTGCGCCTTGCCTGACGAAAAAATACATCGATTTCATTCGTCAT
>JAYVNO010000286.1:0-8611 GCA_043758415.1 Burkholderiales bacterium | reverse complement strand
CCACCGGACTCCGCGCACTCGAACTCGACCCCGAAACGGTCAGATCAATCACAGCGTGGGACTGGATAATTACTTCTGCTTCTATTGGGAATTAGAATTAGGCTTCCTGAGACACCTTTCTAATCAGGAGTCGACTTACGAAAAAATTTCGCTTTAAGCCCAACGCAATCAGCGATTTAACGTTAGAGCTGTACTGCTCAACTCGCGTCTGATTTCCTTGTGATCAGGCTATAAACAAACACCACAACGAGCGCACCGACAATGGACGCAATCCAGTGCGTTCCAGCGGCCTTGGAGACGATACCAAGTTGCTGCCCACCTAGTGTGCCGAGCAGAGACCCCACCACACCCAAAAGCGCTGTTACGATGATGCCGCCGCCTTGCCTCCCCGGTATCAAAAATTTCGCTAACGCGCCCACCACGAGCCCCACCAGCGCCAAAATAATGTAATCCATATTAACCTCCTTATTGTTACAGCGCGAAATGTACACCAACGAGGGTTTTCCCGTGTTGAGGCTTCTTCGCAGAAAGCGGGCAGGAGAAAAACAATGAATTGGCTACAAAATCATTTACCCGAACTGGCCATGTCCGCCGCCATGGCCTGGGGCGCAGGTTTGCGCCTCTACCTGGTTGTCTTCGTCGTTGGCCTGCTAGGTAAATTGGGTTACGTACCATTACCAGAGACATTGAAGCTGCTGATGAATCCCCTGGTGCTCGGCGCTGCCGGATTCATGGCGTTCGTCGAATTCTTCGCTGACAAAATTCCGTGGCTCGACAGCGCGTGGGACGCCGTTCACACCTTTCTACGCATCCCCGCAGGTGCTGCCCTCGCGGCAGGCATGCTCGGCGACAGTGGCGAAGGCGTTGCCGTGGCTGCTGCATTGATCGGGGGTACGCTGACGGCGGGCACTCACTTTGGCAAGGCGGGCACGCGTGCGGTCGCCAACACCTCGCCGGAACCGTTCAGCAACATCGGCTTGTCCCTCGTCGAAGACACGATGGTCGCTGGCGGCCTCGCGCTGGCTGTGGCCAACCCGATCATCTTTCTCGTCGTACTCGTGATTTTCGTGGTTGCACTGCTGGTGCTAATCCGCTTCATTCTGAAAGGGCTGACCGCAGTCGTCAATAAGCTGCTCGCTCGCGCCGCGCCGGCATGACGGCCTTATCGCGTACTGACGTACCCGTTGCACGGGCCATCGTATGCCTGTCGGCTTTGTTGTTCGCGTGGACGCATCGCCACGCCTTGGCGCTGCCGGGTTTTGCTGAAGATATTGGTCTGGTTCAACAACTCGCAGCACATGCGGACGCTGACCAACTGTTTGATGTCGTTTGGCAACGCACCATCGGTCCACTCTGGGGGCCAGGCTCCACAATGTGGCGTCCGTTGGGCTTCGCGAGTCTTGCGGCTGATGCGCTGATTTACGGCGATCATGCCGGAGGTTGGCATGTAACCAACTTGCTCCTGCATGGATTGGCCGCCGCATTCACCGGGCGTTTGGCGATGCGTCTGGTGCGATCTTCGATGGCGGGGGCTATTGCCTTTGCCACGACGCTGCTCCATCCATGGACGGCAGAAATCACGCTCTGGTTAGTTGGGCGCTTCGACGGCTGGGCCACCGCTGGCATGGCCATCGCGATGTGGGCGGGGGTAAAAAGTCGCGGCTACGACCGCTGGCTGCTTATCAGCGCGTTCGCTGGCGCACTTGCCTACGCCAGTAAAGAGTCCACGCTACTGTTGCCGTTCGGCGTGGCGATGCTAGTGGCGCTGGACGCCAGTGACCGGGACGTGTCTCGCGGACCGTTCGCTTCGTCGTTCTTCAGTCGCTTACTTGAACGCAAAAGCCTTGTGATCGTCCACGTTCTGCTGGCATCGGCTTATCTGGGTTGGCGCTGGTTTCTGTTCAAAAATGTGAGCATCAATGTTTACTCAAGCGCACCGATTCATTCTGTAGTCGAACTTGTCGCGCGTTTGAGCAAACACTTTGATTTTTTCTGGAGCCTCGCAGCAGTGGCTCCCGTCACGGCGTATGTAGCTGCGCTCACAGCAATGACGTTGTTGCTGATTGCCTTGGTACGAGGCAACAAAGGGGTCTGCGTGATGGGCGCACTTTGGGCGCTCGCCGTGTTTGTCGGTGCCGCGTTGCACTTCGCAACGACCCCCGGCGTCGGCGATGGGATGCGCCTGTACTACCTTGCCGCTCCCGGGCTCGCGCTGGTTTTTGCAGCGGCATTTTCGGCACCGACACGTTTTGCCGGATACGCGCTCGCGATGACCTGGGTAGGTTCTCTCGCCATCTGGCAGAACGAAGTCAATCGTGAATGGTGGCAGGCTGCGCGCGAACTGAAACGGGTCACGGTTGCCATTGGCAACGAGATCAAATTAATCAACCCGGAGGACTATGGATTGGTCATGCTGCTAGACCCCATGGGACACGTTCCGCTGGCGCGCAACGCGCAGGGAGCCATCATGACCGAAGCGCAGAAATTCAATCCCGCCATCGATGCTCTATCAAGAATGGTGGCGATGCTTCCGATGCAGATCGACGAATGGCATGGTTTGATGCTGGAGGATGTTGTACGGGTCATCACGAAGCGTAGCGACGCGCCGCCACGTCCCACGCGCTATTACTGCAAAGAGCAGGGCACGGAACAATTGAGTTATCTCGGCTTTTGGCCAGCAGGCAACGCCGCTGAATGGCGCGCGCAATGGCGTAAAGCGACGGCCGTGCACTGCCCCAGCCTAAAACTCTAACTCCGCATTAAGCTTCGCCAGCAAATCCGAATGTGGTCTCACGCACCATTCTTCGCCAAGCGCGATGCCACCGCTGTAGCCGCTCTTGTTTACCTTGATGAACACCGGCGTGCGACCGGGACGATACGCTTTTAGCGTTGCTAAAAGCGCAGTGGCTTCCTTCTCCGCGCTCGTTCCATTCAGCGTTACAACGAGCCGCCGACTGAACTGTTCACGGGCTTTTTCAATGTCGTAAATAGCATCGGCAATCACCCGCGTTCCGCCATCGCGCCCGTTGGTCACGCGGGCCTCGATCACGATTGGAATATCTTCCTTGATCCAGTGCCGATGCATCTCGAAAATCGCTGCGGGCAACATCAATTCGCGCACCGCGGTGCGATCATCCAGCTCGATAAAGCACATGCGACCATTGCGCGAATTGATCATGCGCACCGCGTTGACAATGCCCGACAGCCGCTGCTTGGCCTCAGACGGCTCAATGCGCGCCAGTGCCATCGTGGTCACCGGCTGCAAGTGGGCGCGATACGCGTCGTACGGATGCCCGCTGAGATAGAGTCCGAGCGCCGCTTTTTCAAACGCCAGCGACTCCAGCAATTGCCACGGTCGCGCGTCGATCAGCGGCACGTGATGCACGCCCGAATCGTCGCCAAACAAACTGTTTTGTGAAATGTTCGCCTGCGCACGCTCGGCCTCAGACAGCGCGGATGCAACACTTGCAAACGCACTCGCGCGGTTGTCATGTAGCCGGTCAAACGCACCGCCTTTTATCAAGGCTTCAACCGTGCGCCGATTCACCGTTTGCGTGTTGACGCGTCGGCAAAAATCGAACAAATCGACAAACGGGCCGCCTTCGCTTCTGGCCCTCAAAATCTCGATCACAGCACCCTCGCCAGTACCCTTCACCGCACCCAATCCATAGCGGATCGTCTTGCGATCCGTCGGTACAAAACGATATTCGCCAAGGTTCACATCCGGCGGTTCGAAGGAGAGCGCGCACGCCGTGCGCGCGTCTTCCAGCAGCTGCCGCACCTTGTCGGTGTCGTTCATCACCGCGCTCATGTTGGCCGCCATGAAGGCCGCAGCGTGATGTTTTTTGAAGTAGGCGGTTTGATAGGCGAGCAGCGCGTACGCGGCGGAGTGCGACTTGTTGAAGCCGTAGCCTGCAAACTTTTCCATGTCGTCGAACAGCACTTTGCTTTGCTGCTCGCTCAAGCCATTCGCCTGCGCGCCTTTGTTGAAGATGACGCGATGCGTCGCCATCTCTTCGGGCTTCTTTTTACCCATCGCGCGACGTAGCAAATCGGCACCACCGAGCGAGTAACCGCCGATGATCTGTGCGGCCTGCATCACCTGTTCTTGATACACCATGATGCCGAGCGTTTCCTCCAGCATCGGCTTCAGGCGATCATCATAAAACTCCGCCGTTTGCGTGCCGTTGCGCCGCGCGATGTAATCCGGAATCAGATCCATCGGGCCGGGTCGATACAGCGCATTCAACGCCGTCAAATCTTCCAGCCGCTGCGGCTTTGACTTGGTCAGCAAGTCCTTCATCCCCGACGATTCAAACTGGAATATCGCGACGGTATTCGCTTCACGAAACAGTTGATACACCGACGGATCGTCGAGCGGCAACGTCTGCAAATCAATCGCAAACGTCGGATCAAGTCGCTTGCAAAAGCGCACCGTCCAATCGAGGATTGTCAGCGTCGTCAAGCCCAGGAAGTCAAACTTCACCAAGCCTATCGCCTCGACATCGTCCTTGTCGAAATGGCTCACCATTGGCGAGCCTTCGTCCTGCGAATACATGGGGCAAAAATCAGTGAGCTTGCCGGGTGCGATGATCACGCCGCCAGCATGCATGCCCACGTTACGCGGCAAGCCTTCCATCTGCTCGGCCAGCTCCAGCAGCGCTGCAACGTCCTCCTCGTTTTTCTCACGCTCAGCCAGCAACGGCTCAGCCTCACGCGCCACAATCGTGTTGGCATCCAGCTTGCCTTCGGGCGTAGTCAGCGTGATCCATTTGCCCGGAGCAAACGGTATCAGCTTCGCCACGCCGTCGACAAAGGTGTAGGGCATATCGAGCACGCGACCACAATCGCGCACCGCCGCCTTCGCCGCCATCGTGCCGAAGGTTGCGATCTGGCCAACGCTATCGGTGCCGTATTTTTTGCGCACGTAACCGATCACCCGATCACGGCCTTCCTGACAAAAATCGATGTCGAAGTCGGGCATCGATACGCGTTCAGGATTCAGGAATCGCTCGAACAGCAGGTTGTATTTCAGCGGATCAAGATCGGTGATGCCGAGCGAATACGCCACCAGCGAACCCGCGCCGGAACCGCGCCCCGGCCCCACCGGAACGCCGTTATTTTTTGCCCATGCAATGAAATCCGCCACGATCAAAAAGTAGCCTGGGAAGCCCATTTTCACGATGACCGCGATTTCGAATTCGCAGCGCGCCACGTAGCGCGCACGCTCATCATCGCGCTGAAGCGCGTCGGGATACAGCACCAGCAAGCGCTTCTTAAGCCCCGTTATCACCTCATCATGCAAATGAGACTCAATGGTGACGCCCGCGACGTCCGGCAATGGAAAATTCGGAAGGAAATTTTTGCCCAGCGTCAACTCCAGATTGCAGCGCATCGCCACGCGTATGGTGTTGGCAATCGCCTGCGGAAAATCGGCGAATTTTTCCACCATTTCGGCCTGCGTGATAAAGCGCTGTTTCTCGGTAAACGCTTTCGGCCGCCGCGTGTCACCCAGCGTGTAACCCTCCGCGATGCACACCCGCGCCTCATGCGCCTTGTAGTCATCGGTCGTTGCAAACTGCATCGGGTGCGTCGCCACCAGCGGAACGCCACACTGGGTCGCAAGCGCAACGCTGTCTGCAACAAACCGGTGCTCATTCTCAAACCCAGCGCGATGAATCTCCATCGCAAATCGACCGGGAAACGCTGCGGCCCAAAATCTCACAGCGCGTTCAGCCGCTGCTGTTTGGCCGTTGCGCAACGCAAATCCGGTGTCACCAAACCAGCCACCGGACAAACAAAATACGCCCTCGGTAAGTGCCGCGTCCGCGATCCAATCGCGCTTGATCATCGCCCGACCACGCTGCTGATTGTCACGAAACGCGCGCGTCAACCAATCGCAAAGTTTGAGGTAACCGGCATGCGATTCCGCCAGCAAAATAACCCGCGCGGGCTCCTGTGACGGATCAACCGCCTCGATCCATGCGTCCACACCACAAATCGGCTTGATGCCCTTGGCGCGCGCCGCTTTGTAGAACTTGACAAAGCCAAACAGATTGCTCAGATCGGTAATCGCCAACGCGGCCTGATCGTCCTTGGCCGCGAGCCCCACCGTGTCGCCTACGCGCAACGTCGAATCCACAATGGAGAACTCGGTGTGCAGGCGAAGATGGACGAAAGACGGGGAGGACATTTGTTGATTTTACGAAGCGGCGGGGTGGTTGCCGCACAATCCTTTACAACGCCCGCCCGCCGTCATTTGCGAAACAATCGTAGCCCTTTGATGCAAAGCGCGTCCGGGAAACGTCGTCCCGTAGGCTGCGGTCTCAACGCACCTCAAACGGACACGAATACACGAGTTTTGTGAAGATTTTTCACTATCAGCTTTTCTATAAAAGCCTTACGACGCCGGGACTAAAGCCGCAAAAAGCTAATTCTCGACTTAGGCATTTTATGGGCGCTAAGCCCATATAAAATAAGGCATTCAACAAAAAGCTGCTTTAATCACTGCGCGATAAACGCTACGATTTCCGGACGCGCGGCGCATCGAAGGGCTACCGCAACTTCGTCAGTGAACGATCATGCAGTTTTGAGAAAAACACCACCGCCACCGCCGCCCCAATCCCTGCCATCAACATATCTTTCTGCGTGTCCCACACATCGCCTTGCGTCGCTAAGAACGCATCCGCACCCGCGCCGAGCGCAACCGCAGCCGCCCACTCAATCAGCTCGTAAATCGCGCTCACGCCGAGACAGCAGAAGACGATGATCGTTGCCAGCCACTTGCCGGACTTCAAGGTCGACGTGCGCAGCAACAATTCACGAATCACCAGTGCCGGTGCGAAGCCCTGCATGAAGTGACCGAGCCGGTCGTAATGATTTCGCGACAGGTGAAATTCGTCGCGAAGCCAGTTGAATAGCGGCATCTCAGCGTACGTATATTTGCCGCCGACCATCAGCACAATCGCGTGCAGCGTGATGACGACCGTGAGCAACGTAGTCAGCGGAAATCGCTTCCAAGTCATTAACACCAACGGCAGCGCGATCAGCACAGGCAACACTTCCATGAGCCACGTGCCACGTTCCTTGGGGCCGATGCCCGACCAGATCAACACGATGAGCGTGGCGGCGAGGCAGGCGAGCGCCGTGCGGTAAACGGTTGGGGCGGAATTGTTTTGCATGCGTTCAGTTTAATCGCCCGAGCCGCGCCGCAAAGACACATCAAGTCGGGATAATCACGGCATGCAAAACAATTCTCATCTCCTCCCGCGCGACGCCATCGTCAACTTGCGCGCCTCAAAAATTCGCGAAGTCGCCAACGCAGGTGTCGGTCGCAGCGACGTGCTCACCTTCTGGTTTGGCGAGCCCGATGAGGTAACGCCGGACTTTATCCGCGCAGCGGCCAGCGACAGCCTCGCGCGTGGCGAAACGTTTTATTCGCACAACCTCGGCCTGCCCGAACTGCGGCAAACCGTTGCCACCTATCTTGCGCGGTTGCATCCTAATCCGCATGCAAAAATTGTCAGTGACAACATCGCTATCACCAGCGCTGGCGTGAACGCGCTGTCGCTCGCCGCGCAGTGCATCGTCAACCCCGGCGACCGCGTGGTGTGTGTCACGCCGCTGTGGCCGAATCTCGTCGAGATTCCAAAAATCCTTTCGGCGAATGTCGAATGCGTGTCGCTCGATTTCACTTCGCTCGGCTGGCATTTGGACTTAGACAAACTACTCGCCGCGCTAACGCCGGACACCAAAATGTTGATGGTGAATTCGCCGAACAATCCCACCGGCTGGACGCTTACACGCGAGGAACAAAAAGCGATTCTCGCGCGTTGTCGGCAGCACGGAATCTGGCTGTTGTCAGACGATGCGTATGAGCGGTTGGTGTTTGACGAAACGGGTTGCGCGCCGTCGTTCTTCGACATCAGCGACGCCCATGATCGCCTCGTCAGCGCCAATACATTTTCCAAATCCTGGCTCATGACAGGCTGGCGATTAGGTTGGCTCGTCGCGCCCGCGCCGTTCATCGAGCAACTAGGCAAAGTCATCGAATACAACACATCCTGCTCGCCCGTTTTCATCCAGCGCGCAGGCAACGCGGCGATCACCCACGGCGACGCGGTGATCGCCCGCACGCAACAGCGCTTTCGCGCCGCACGCGACCATCTGTGCAACGCGCTCAACGCATTACCCGGCGTCCACGCGCCAGCGCCGCCCGGCGCGATGTACGCGTTTTTCAAAGTTGACGGCGTCACTGATTCGCTCGCGTTCTGCAAAAAACTGGTCACCGACTACGGCTTGGGTATCGCACCTGGCGCGGGGTTTGGTGAAGAGGGCGAAGGGTTTTTGCGCTGGTGTTTTGCGAGTGAATTGCCGAGACTGGATGACGGAGTGGAGCGGTTCAAACGGGGGTTGGAAACGCTGCGCTAGGGCCAACCTGCCGTCATCCTCGCGAAGCGGGGATCCAGCGGGTATATCGCGCGAAGTGCGACGTTGTCCCCTCTCCCTATCTCCCTGTGTCAGACTAGTTGTCGCATGTACTTTATGGCGGATACACCGCACAGGATTTACAAATAATGCAACGAAATCTCTACACAATTGAGATCAAAGA
>JAYVNO010000285.1:0-2756 GCA_043758415.1 Burkholderiales bacterium | reverse complement strand
CCGAAATTGGCTGCAGCGAGGTCGCGGCAGAGCCGCTCCTACAGGTTCTAGCGCAAGCCGTATGCTCATCAAAACACTCTCGCTTCGACGACTTCACCGCTCGTTTCCAGCCAGAACCGCAGCAGCAGATTCTGCGCAACCTGCATACGATAGGTAGCAGTAGCGCGCATGTCGGTCATCGGCGAGTAATCCTGCTTAAGCACTTCCATCGCAGCGCGCACCGATGCCTCGCTCCAGCCTTTGTCCAGCAATGCGTTTTCAGCGTGCGTGGCACGCTTCGGTGTCCCAGCCATACCGCCGTACGCAATGCGGCAATGGGTCACAACGCCGCGATCAAGACGGATCGCAAACGCTGCGAATACTGCCGAAATATCCTGCTCGTTCCGCTTTGAATTTTTGTAGCTTGCGATCTGCAATGCACCCTGACCAGAGCGATTGGGGACGATGATGGCTTCGACCCATTCCCCCGCTGCCCGCGATTGCTTTTTGTAATCGATATAGAGTGCTTCCAGCGCAATCGTGCGTTGCGCTTCACCGCGTCGCAGCACCACCTGCGCGCCGATGGCGATGAGCGCGGGCATCGAGTCACCAATCGGCGAGCCGTTTGCCACATTACCACCGAGTGTGCCGCTTGCACGAATCGGCCACGACGCGAAACGCGTCCACACGTGCGCCAGTTCAGGGTAAAGGCGGTTCATGGCGCGAAAGGCGGCCTCCAGCGGCACAGCCGCGCCGATGCGTAACCCGTCGGTCGTTACAGAAATCTGCTTGAGTGCCGCGACTTCTCCTGTGTAAATAATTGTCGCGTTCGTCTGTAATGCCTTGTTCACCCACAGCCCGATGTCAGTGCCGCCGCCGAGAATCCATGCATCGGGATTTGCCAGCACGGTCGCCGAAAAATGCTGCACGGTTTTCGGCGCTATGAAGATGCCGTGCGTTGACGTGATTTGCAGTGCGTCCTGATGCGCGAGCCCGAGCAACGTTGCCGCTAGTTCCGCTTCACCGGGCATCGGCGCGGCGTCTGTTGTTGCGGGCGTAAACATCCACTGCTCCATGCCCGACAGAGATGCTCTCGGCGCAGCTAGATACATCGTCTCAGCCGCATCAAGAATCGGTCGATAGCCCGTGCAACGACATAGATTTCCGGCAATCGCATCACACGTTTGCGCGCGATTCGGCGAGGCTTCATTTTTGAACAACGCGAACAGCGACATCACAAAACCCGGCGTGCAAAAACCGCATTGCGAGCCGTGACAATCGACCATCGCCTGTTGCGTTGGATGCAGCGCACCGCTCGCGGCCTTGAGCGATTCGACGGTGAACACTGCTTTGCCATCGAGCGTGCGCAACAAGCGAATGCAGGCATTGATGGGGAAAAGCGCTACGCGATCTCGACTCGCACCATCTTGCGCCAGTTCACCGACGACGACCGTACACGCACCACAATCGCCCTCGGCGCAACCCTCTTTGGTGCCGGTGAGATGCCGATGCTCGCGCACAAAGTCGAGCAGACTCAAATGCGGATCAACGTCCGTGAGTTCTACCCGCTCTCCATTCAGCAAAAATCGCAACGTGTCGACCATCACTCACCCATAAAACGAAAGCATTTGCGACTATAAGCGAGTCCCGCGCCAGCGCTGATAAGCTTGACTTTATTCCTGATATTAGAGACGAGCAGCTTATGGCCGAGCCGTTGGATACCCACTTACTGCGCGTGCTGTATCTGGTGCTGCAGGAGCGGAGCGTGTCGCGTGCGGCGGATCGGCTTGGCATCACGCAACCGGCGGTGAGCAGTGCGCTGAAGCGCCTGCGCGAAATCACCGGCGATGAACTGCTGGTGCGCACGAGGAGCGGCATGACCGCCACCGAGCGCGCAGAGAGCCTGATCGCACCCACTCGCGCTGCACTGGACGCCATCGACAGCATTCTGGTCATGGCCGAGCCATTTGATCCAGCGAAATCAAAGCGTGTGTTTGGCGTCGGTGCGCCCGATTATTTCGATGCGTTTTTTCTGTCGAATCTGATTGACCGCTTTCGTAGCAAAGTGCCGAATGGGCGACTTAACATTCGTTCGCTTTCGCTCGACATTGATTTCGAGCGTTTGCTGGAAGAAGGCGAGCTGGATGTGGTGGTTGGCAACTGGCCGAATCCCCCGGCATATCTGCGCACGACTAAGCTGTTTGACGATGAAGTGGTCTGCATGCTCAGTGACCGTCATCCACTCGCCAAAAAGCCGGACATCAGCGCCGACGATTACATCCAGGCGCAACATCTAGCCCCCGTACGCTATGCAGGCGGCGTGCGCGGCGCGATTGACGAGCACCTTCACAAGCTCGGTATCAAGCGCGACATTCGCGTATCGCTGCCGTACTTTCACATCGCGCCGTACGTGCTCACTACGACCGATTTGATTTTCACGACGGGGAGGCGATTCGCAGCGCATTACGCCAAATTTTTGCCCATCAAAGTGATACCCGCACCGCTCGATTTTCCGCCGCTGCGTTTTTATCAACTGTGGCACGAGCGCACCCATACCGCCGCGCCCGCACGCTGGTTGCGCGAGCAGGTGGCGGCGGTCGCGGCAGGGTAGCGCGCTTAAACGATTCTTCCGGCGACAACATTTGAAGTCGCAAGCGACAATCGCCGCATGAATCGACTGTTGTACTTATTAACAAGTCAACTAAATATGTCCCACCGCAACCGGTATGGCTCCCTCTCCCTGGGGGAGTAGAGCCTGCCCCGGCATAGGCCGGGGG
>JAYVNO010000284.1:0-8642 GCA_043758415.1 Burkholderiales bacterium | reverse complement strand
AAGCGAAGTGATATGCGCACGTTTCCGTCATTTCTCGACTCAACAAATCTCAATACTCACTGCGCCACGATTGGCGAGGCTTGATCAGCGATTCCTTAACTTGAGCGAAAACACGGTGCGCAATCACCTGTCATCGATTTACCTGAAGCTCGGTGTGTCTGGTCGCCTTGAGCTTTATGCGTTTGCTCATCAGCCGACAACGAAAAGCGCTCACGCGTAGGCAGCAGCAGACGTCGGCCCCCTCTCGCAGCAGTCGAAACGCTAGGTCTCGACCAATGAAGCGATGCGCAACATGTGCATGGTGGTCGGCCTCTCGCCCACCCAGGTTGCCTTCGCGCAGCTAGTAACAACAGGGTGCGTGCGCGATTGCGACTCACCCGCTCAACCTTTTAGAAAAAGGACACGCCATGATTGAAATTCATCACCTCAACGAGTCCCGTTCGCGCCGCATCACCTGGATGCTGGAAGAGTTGGGGCAGGACTACAAAATCGTGAGCTATCAGCGCGACCCGAATACACGACTGGCACCACCTGAGCTCAAGGCGATTCATCCGCTCGGAAAAGCACCGGTCATTCGTGATGGTGACGAGGTTCAAATTGAGTCCGGCGCAATCATCGAATATCTGGTGTGCACCTACGGCAAGGGCCAGTTCGCACCGGACATGGGCAGTCCAGCTTATAACCGCTACATTCAGTTGCTGCACTACGGCGAAGGCTCAGCGATGTTGCCGCTGATGTTGAAGCTCTACACCAGCCGTCTCGGCGACGCGGGTGCGCCGCTGCAACCGCGCATCAATAGCGAGATTCAAAACCACATGGGTTGGCTCGACAGTGAGCTGGTTGACAAGACCTATTTCATTGGCGAAACGCTGACCGGGGCCGACGTTCAACTTTCCTTCGTCGCCCAGTCCGCTACTCGCGGCAAAGGCGCCGAAATGTTCCCGAACCTTGCCCGATTCGTTGTAATGATTGAAGCGCGACCTGCTTATCAACGAGCAATCAAGAAGGGCGGGGCGTGACGCTGGTTGCGCGGCGGATGCCTCGCGACTAGATGACGGGTAGCTCGCCTACCAACGCGGAGCTCGCCACCTCACCGGTGCCGTCAAACACACGAACCCGCGCATCCAGTTCAACCCACCAGACCTCGCGGGCACCTGCTGCCAGATAAGCGGCGGTCTTTGCTTCGAATTCTGCATTTGTGTTGGACTCGGAGCGAACTTCTATGCATAACTCAGGGGCGACCGAGAGCGGCGAGTCGTAGGCGTTAACACGAATGTGTTCCGCGCTGCGCCACGAAGCGTCCGTAACACGAACGCCAATACGCGTGGTTACCGCCATTTCCGGTGCCACCTCTCCGCCAAGGTTCCGCTTGAACAGGTAGGCCAGCACGCGCCCCTGCAACCCGCTGTGCCACGTCGATGCCGGACTCATTTCAATCAGACCCCACTGATTCAACTCAATTTTGAATGGCAAATCACGAAGCGACGGATCTGCTACCACTTCAGCCCATAGCATGGCGCCCTCCCAAACTCATGTGAACATTATTTTGCCACTGTCGTCGTGGAATGAGTTCGCTCAAGCGCATGACTTGACCGTCCAGTTATTTGGCAGTGGTCACAAACGCCGCGCCCTTGACCCGCGCCGCATCGCGATTAAGCCCGCTCAGAATCGCCTTGAATGACGCCGTCACGATGTTGCTGTCCATCCCGACCCCATGCAGGGACGGGCCGTCGCCAACGCGCATTTCGATGTAGGTGATGGCTGTTGCGTTCGCGCCCTGTCCGATCGCGTGCTCGTGATAGTCCATGACTTTTACCGGGGCATGTAGTTCGCTGGCAATCGCTGCGACGAACGCGTCGATCGGGCCGTTGCCCATGCCTTTTGCCTTGTGTGTGTCGCCGTCGACGACGACCTCGGCATGCACTTCGACAGCTTCGGGGCGCGATGAATCTTCAGCGAGTTTATGTCCGACATATTGGTAAGGCGCGCCTTTCCGGAGGTACTCGGCATCAAAAATATTCCAGATGTCGTCAGCGGTCATTTCTTTGCCGGTGTTGTCCATGACGCGCTGCACGACTTGCGAGAATTCGATCTGCATTCTGCGTGGCAAATCTACGCCGTATTCGCTTTGCAGAAGATAGCTGATACCGCCCTTGCCTGATTGTGAATTGACGCGGATGACGGCCTCGTAACTACGGCCGACATCCATCGGATCGATGGGCAAATACGGCATATCCCAGATGCCATTTGGGTTGACTTCGCGGTTGGCGAATGCCTTTTTGATCGCGTCCTGATGCGAGCCCGAGAAGCTGGTGTACACGAGGTCGCCCGCATACGGATGACGCGGATGCACGGGAATCTGATTGCAGTATTCGACAGTTTTTTTGATCTCGTCGATGTCGCTGAAATCGAGATTCGGATGCACGCCCTGTGAGTACATATTCATCGCGACGTTCACGATGTCCACGTTTCCCGTTCGCTCGCCACTGCCGAACAGGCAACCTTCGACGCGATCCGCGCCCGCCATCAACGCGAGTTCCGCAGCTGCCGTGCCTGTGCCACGATCATTGTGCGGATGCAACGAAATCAAAATGCAATCGCGTTTGGCGACGTTGCGATGCATCCATTCGATCTGATCGGCGTAGCAATTGGGGGATGCGTTCTCGACTGTCGTTGGTAAATTGATGATGATCTTGTTTTGCGGTGTGGCACCGTAAACATCGACCACTGTATCGACCACGCGCTTGGAAAATTCGAGCTCGGTATTCGAAAACATTTCTGGCGAAAATTCGAAACGCCAATCGGTCTCGGGATACTTTTTCATGAGTTCACGCACCTGCTTCACGTGCGGAATCGTCAAGTCATTGACTACCTGATCCTGCGTCAAACCAAACACGACGTTGCGCATGACCGGAGCGACCGCGTGATAGAGGTGAAAGATCGCGCGCTTGGCACCTTTGAGCGCCTCGAAAGTGCGCTCAATAAATTCAGCGCGAGCGGGTGAAAGCACCTGAATCCAGACGTCGTCCGGGATCTGTTTTTGCTCGATCAAATGACGAACAAAATCAAAGTCTGTTTGCGACGCGGAAGGAAATCCAACTTCGATTTCCTTGATGCCGACCCTGACGTTGAGCGCAAACATTTTCTTCTTGCGCTCCACGTCCATCGGCTCGATCAACGCCTGATTACCATCACGCAAATCGGTGGCGAGCCAGATCGGCGGTTGGATGATGGTCTGGTTAGGCCACTTTCGATCAGGCAACGGGATCGGTTTGAAGGCGGCGTACTTTTGATTGGGCTGTTTCAACATGGGCATGATGGACTCACAGTATCGAATGCAAAGAACAGGATGTGCGAATGCAGCGACGCGCCCTTTTCAGGCAGGGAGTGTGGCGCAACGGAGGGGAGTGGGAAAATTTATTTGCGCTGGGTGCGCAGCAGAAGGAGCGCGGCTGCGCGATCCAACTTTGTCAGCGAGAGGCCAAACGATAGCAGCGAGCCGGTAGGGCTCTGCGATGCGGCGATGGCGAATTGCTGAAAATGCGATTGCATCTGCGAACTATAGCCTAGCCGCCACAACAATTCAAGTTAAGCAGCTGGGGGAGCGTCATCGACCGACGCCGCAATCTCGTTGACCGGGGCTGCGGGTCGCTTGATTGCGCGCCACAACCAGACGGCATAACCGGACAGTAAATAGGCCAGACATACCGCGAAAATGACCTTGGGCGGATCGACCAGCATGAAACCGAATCCGACAGCGAACACCGCAAGCGCCGTGAACGAAATCGCGCGTCGACTCATCGCTTTGAAGCTGAAAAATTGCGCCGTGGTCACCATCGAAATGCCAGAAACAAGCGTAATGGCAAACGCCCACCATGCAACGTCGATGCCCTCAATATTCAAGTCATCCATCAAGAGCACAAAGCCCGCAACAACTGCTGCCGCAGCCGGACTCGGCAAACCGTTGAAAAAGCGTTTGTCAACAACATCAATCTGCACATTGAAACGCGCCAGCCGCAGCGCCGCACAGGCGGCATAAATAAACGCACCGGCCAATGCAATGCGCGGGCTCGGCAACGAACTCAGCGACCATTCGTAAACTATAAGGGCGGGTGCTGCTCCGAAGCTAACCATATCCGCAAGACTGTCCAGCTCGGCACCGAAGGCCGTTTGCGTTTTGGTCATGCGCGCGACGCGACCATCGAGACTGTCTAGAACCATAGCTACGAAAACGCAGGCAGCGGCGTAGTCAAAACGCAAATTCATTGCCTGAACAATGCCAAAAAAACCGAAGAACAGGCAGCCGAGCGTAAACATGCTCGGCAGAGCGAACATACCGCGCCGACGCAGCTTGACCTTCAACGCCGCACGGCGTTCTCGCATGCTGCTGGCGCGTAGCGAAAGGTCGCGCGCGGATTCTCGTTCAGGCTCGGTCATAGTCCAAATTTTAGCGGTAAAAGACAGGCACTCAATGTAGGAGAGCTCCGCAATCACAATCCCATCAAAACCAGCGACTACGCGCCGCTAATGTCAATGGGGTCAACATGTCACCCTCCTTCTCGCGTTTGGCAACCAGCGTCGCTTTGGCCTTGCGCAACGTGGCCTGCAATTCGGGGCCGCGTTTAAGCGCGACTGCTACAGCCAGCGCGTCGATCAGCGCCAGCTGTGCCAACCTCCCGACCATCGGCGAATACACATCCGGGTCTTCATCGACGTCAACTGCCAGCGAAATATCAGCACTTTTTGCGAGTTGCGACGCCCGCTCGGTAATCGCAATCACCGTGGCACCGGCACGTTGCGCCAAGTCACAGGTTTGAATCATGTCGCGGGTTCGGCCCGTGCGAGAGATGGCGACGACGACGTCTTCCGGCGTCAGCAACACCGCCGATTGCACTTGCCAATGCGGATCGTTGTAGGCCACCGTGTGCATGCCGAGCAAAAAGAATTTGTGCTGCGCATCCATCGCCACCACACCGGAATTGCCGACGCCGTAAAACTCAACGCGACGCGCGCGGGTGATGGCATCTGCGGCGCGTTCAAACAACTTTGGATCCACCTGATTGCGCATCGCAATCAAGGTCGCAATCGAGCGATCAAACACCTTGGCGATTACGTCGGCACACGAGTCTTGCGCGGACACGTCGGTATGCACATACGGCACACCGGTGGCAAGACTTTTTGCAAGCGCAACCTTGAATGCCTTGTACCCCGTGAAGCCCAGCGCCTGACAAAAGCGCGCGATGGTCGGGTCGGTCACGCCCACGGCCTCGGCCAGTTCAGCAATCGCCATATGCGTCACGCGGTTAGGCTGCCCAAGCACGTACGCCGCCACGCGCTGCTCACTCGGTCGCAAACTCAATCGCACGGCGGTGATGCGCGACACCAAAGCGTCGGCATTCGTCGACTCGTTGACCACCGCGTCCGCCATTTCTGACAAGGCACTCATTGTGGGCTCCTGAAATTTTTTCTTTTTAGCTGCCGAGTTCTTCGTGCCACGCGGAACCCGCCAGCGCGGTTAACCGGCTGGATGCAGCGGGGCCCCAGCTGCCAGCCGCATAGCTCAACGGTGGCGTGCCATCCTGCGCCCAGCCGTCTAGCACCGGCTGACACCAACGCCATGCTTCGTCAGCTTCATCACGTCGCATAAAGAGCGTGGCATTGCCGCGCAACACGTCGAGCAACAGTCGCTCGTACGCATCTTGTCGGCGCTCCAGAAAAAATTCTTTGAAATCTAGGTCGAGATGCACCTCGCGCAAACGCATGCCGTCGCCCGGTGCTTTGGCCATCGTATACAGGCGCACATTTTCTTCGGGTTGCAGCGTGATGACGAGACGATTCGGGGCGAGCGGACTATCAAAAATTGAGTGCGGCGGTGATTTGAAACTGATCACCACCTCCGCTTTGCGCTGCGCCATCCGCTTACCGGTGCGCAGGTAAAACGGTACGCCCGCCCATCGCCAGTTGAGAATTTCAGTGCGTAGCGCAACGTAGGTCTCGGTGGATGAGCCCGCCAGCACGCCCTCCTCTGCGTTGTACGCTCCCGCAGGCACACCAGCCATGCTACCGGCGCGGTATTGACCACGCACAATGTTCTCGCGCAACGTGTCTTGCGACCACGGTTTCAGCGAACGCAGCACGCGCAGTTTTTCGTCACGAACGGAGTCAGGATCGTGGCTGTACGGCGGCTCCATCGCAGTAATGCACAGCAGATTCAGCAGATGGTTTTGCACCATGTCGCGGAACGCACCGGTGCCGTCATAAAACTCGCCGCGCGTCTCCACACCCACTGTTTCAGCAATGGTGATCTGCACGTCGCGCACCCACGTTCGGTTCCACAACGGTTCGAGTAACGTGTTGCCAAAACGCAGCGCGAGCAGGTTTTGCACTGTCTCTTTACCGAGGTAATGATCAATGCGGTACACCTGAGTGTCGGCGAAAGCATCAAGCACCAGCGCGTTGATTTCGCGCGATGACGTGAGGTCGTGGCCGAGCGGCTTTTCGAGCACGATGCGCGTCTCGGCGGTGTTGAGGCCCGCGTACTTGAGTCCATTAATAATGGCGGTGAATAACTTGGGGCCCACCGACAGATAAAAAATCGTTTGCGTGTTGCGTTCGTCAAGCGATTTTTTCAACGCCTGAAACTGCGCGCCATCATTCACGTCGAGCGCAACATAGCTGAGACGGTCCAGAAATCGACTCATGCAGGCATCGCGTGCAGACTGCGCGGCGGCTGTGCCACCAGTCACTTTTGGCACAAAACGCTGCAACGCTTCGGCCACTTTGGCACGAAAAGCGCCATCGTCGAGCGCTTGTCGCGCTGCCGCGATGATTCTGCCCTGCGGATGCAGCCGACCGTCGCAGTCCGCTAAAAACAACGCGGGATACAGTTTGCGCAGCGCCAGATCGCCCGTGCCACCAAAAATTACGAGATCAAAATTGCTTTCCATGAGTCAACAATACCAGCTTTTCTAAATCTATGTAGCAAAACAACAGGCTGTAGTTACAAGACTACAAGGCGACAATATGGACTACACGTTCCGACCCAAGGCAGCGCGCAATGAACACACTCGACCAGCTCAAACAATTCACCACCGTGGTGGCCGATACCGGCGATTTCAACTCGATGCGCGCCTATGCGCCGCGTGACGCGACGACCAATCCGTCGCTAATTCTGAAGGCCGTGCAGCAAGACGCCTACAAGCCGCTGTTCAGTGAAACGCTGGCAGCGCATAAAGGTATGTCGGTTGATTTCATCGCCGACCGCGTGCTGGTTCGCTTCGGTTTGGAGATTCTGAAAATCGTGCCGGGTCGCGTGTCGACCGAGGTCGACGCGCGGCTTTCGTTTGACACCGAAGCCTTGATTGCCAAGGCGCATGAGCTGATTGCGCTGTATGAAGCGGCCGCCATCTCGCGCGACCGCGTGCTGATCAAAATCGCTGCAACTTGGGAAGGCATCCAGGCCGCAACCATGCTCGAAACAGAAGGCATTCATTGCAACCTGACGCTGCTGTTCAGCCCGATTCAGGCAGCAGCCTGCGCAGAGGGAAAAATCACCCTGATTTCGCCGTTCGTGGGCCGCATCATGGACTGGTACAAGAAGCGCGACGGCAAGGATTTTGCGCCGGAGGACGACCCCGGCGTACAGTCGGTGCGCTACATCTATTCGTACTACAAACACTATGGCTACAAGACCGAAGTGATGGGCGCGAGCTTCCGCAATGTGGGCGAAATTTTGGCGCTGGCGGGTTGCGATTTGCTAACGATTTCTCCAGAGTTGCTGAATCAATTGCAGGGCATGAATGAGCCGGTCGCGCGCAAACTGGTTCCGGTTGAAAAGGCCGCAATCGCCCCGATCAAGTTTGACGTGTCCGAACCCAAATTCCGTTTCGCGTTCAACAACGACGCGATGGCGACAGAAAAACTCGCCGAGGGCATTCGTGCGTTCGCCGTGGACGCTGGAAAGTTGGAAGGATTGATCGCGGCGTGATTTTTTGCTTCTTGACGCCTGAAACCCTTTTCAGCTTTTTACGGAAACGCTCTTTATATTTGGGCTTAGGCGGTATTTAGCCTTAAGTCGACTTGATGATAATTCTGCCTTTAGCCCCAATGCAACGGCGCTTTCAACGAAAAGCCATTGATGCAAATTGACCTTTTTTGCCGGGTCATCGACAATTACGGCGACATCGGGGTCTGCTGGCGTTTGGCACGGCAATTGGTCGCGGAACATGGCTGCGAAGTTCGGCTGATCGTCGACGATCTGGGAGCGTTTCGAGGCATCGCGCCGGAGATTGATCGGGGCGTTGCGCGGCAATCTTTGCTCGGCGTGGCAGTTGTCGCATGGAGCGCGGCCGATTCGCTCATTCCGCGCGACGTCGTGATCGAAGCCTTCGCCTGCGACCCGCCTGCCAGCTACGTCGAGGCGATGGCGGTGCGCTCGCCCAAACCGGTGTGGATCAACCTCGAATATCTGAGCGCCGAGGCGTGGGTGGACGAGATTCACGGCATGCCATCAGAACATCAGCGCCTGCCGCTAACGAAATACTTCTTTTGTCCGGGATTTACTGAGGCGAGCGGGGGATTGATACGCGAGAGCCAGTCTCTTGCAGGAGCGACTTATCGCGACCCGAGCGACCCTGTGCGTC
>JAYVNO010000283.1:0-56743 GCA_043758415.1 Burkholderiales bacterium | reverse complement strand
ATTTTTCGACGCAGATTAGCGCAGATTCGACGCCGATGACCGCAGATTTTCTTGATGGTCTGCAATAGAGAATATTCAAAAAATCTGAGGCAATCTGTGTGAAATCCGCGTTAATCTGCGTCAAAAATTAGTGCTGTTTTGAAATGGAAGTGGAATTAAGCGTTCACGCCAATTAGTTCCCGCGTCAACCGTGCTTCACCACAACAGTCTTCATCACGCTAAATCCATACAGCGCTTCAAATCCCTTCTCGCGTCCGTAACCCGACGACTTCACACCGCCGAACGGAAGCTCGACGCCACCGCCCGCGCCGTAATTGTTGATGAACACCTGCCCACTTTTCACCGCGCGCGCCATTCGCATCCCGCGTCCACCGTTTTCTGTCCAGACGCCGGCGACCAAGCCGTAGGCGGTGGCATTGGCGAGGCGAATTGCGTCGGTTTCGTCTTTAAACGACATAGCCGCGAGGACGGGGCCGAAGACTTCGTCTTGCGCAAGAAGTGCATCTGCGGGCACATCGGCGATTAGTGTGGGTTTGGCGTAAAAGCCCGTGGCGGGGGCGTCGCGGATGATCTGCCCTTGAGCAATCAATCTGCCGCCCGCTGTAGGAGCGGCTTGCCGCGACCCCGATGCACTGCCAACGCTCGGGTCGCGGCAAGCCGCTCCTACAGTTTCGGGGAGAAGAAACGGCGCTAAAAATCCATGCACGCGCTGCAACTGAGTCGCCCGAATCAGCGGCCCAAGGTCACAGTCCAGTGCAGCAGGGCCAACCTTCAACGCCTTGATCCGCTCGCCCACCAACGCAAGCACTTTTTCGTACGCGCTCACCTCGATCAACAAGCGCGATCCGGCGCTGCATGTTTGCCCAGCGTTTTGAATGATGGCGTTGACGATCACGGGGATTGCTTCATCCAAATTGGCGTCAGCAAACACAATCTGCGGGCTCTTGCCACCGAGTTCCAGCGTGACTGGCACATGCCGCTTCGCCGCGCTCTGCGCGATGATCGTGCCTACGCGAGCGGAGCCGGTGAACGAGATGTGATCGATGCCTTCGGCGTCAGCTAACGCCTGGCCTGCCTCGTGGCCGTAGCCGGTGACGATGTTCAGCGCGCCAGCCGGAAACCCGCATTCAGCGGCCAATTCCGCAATGCGTAACAGCGACAAACACGCGTCCTCCGCAGGCTTGACCACGCACGCGTTGCCCGCCGCGAGCGCGCCGCCGACGGAGCGCCCGAAGATTTGCATCGGGTAGTTCCACGGGATGATGTGACCGGTCACGCCGTGCGGATCGTAGAACGTCATGACGGCATAACCGGGCGTGTACGGGATAGTGTCGCCGTGCAGTTTGTCGCAGGCCCCGGCGTAGTATTCAAAGTACCGCGCGACGGCGGTAGCGTCGGCTTTGGCCTGTGTAACTGGCTTGCCGCAGTCGCGCATTTCTAGCTGCCACAACTCGTCGTGATGCGCGAGGATTGCGTCGGACAATTTGTGCAGCAGTCGACCCCGCTCGACCGGCGCGAGCTGGCTCAATGCGCCCCCGTCTGCGGCTTTGCGTGCAGCAGCGACGGCTTTGCGAATATCTTCGGCGTTACCGCGTGCGAGATGCGCGAAGACTTGACCGTCGCTCGGGTCGAGCACGGCGATGGTTTCACCGGTGCTACCGGCAACTCGCTGATTGTTGATGAAGTGGGTGGTCATTCAGTGGCTCTCATAGGGTGTGCTCTGCGCACCTCGTACGTCTTGGTGCGCGGAGCGCACCCTATTTGCGATGCGAGATGCATGATACGCGCGAGCGTGGGGCAAGGCGTTCGCCGGGGCGACGATCACTTGGTGCCGGTCGGCTTGAACATCCACGCCGATGTGGTCTCGTCTGTGCGCGCCGTGTACGTGAGGTTTTTTTTCATGGCCCAAACGTTCATCTGAAAGTGCAGCGGAATGATGCCGTAATCCGTCATCGCGATCTCGGTGGCGCGGCCGAGAAGCGCTTCGCGTTTAGCGTCATTGATCGTTACCAATGCGTCTTCCAGCATAGCGTCAAACTTGCCGTTTGAGTAGCGACCACGATTGGCGTTGCCCCAGCCCTTTTTCGCGTCGTAGGTGCCGAGCAACGGGCGCAGGCTGTCCGACATTTCGCCGGAACCTGCCGACCAGCCGAGCAGCATGAAGCTGAAATCGAGCTTGGTCGCCCGCGTGAAATAGACCGATGACGGCATCGCGTCGACCTTCATCGCGATGCCGATGCGTGAGAGCATTTGCGCGATGGCCTGTGCGATCTGTTCGTCGTTGACATAGCGATTGTTCGGCGCGTGAATGGTCATGGCAAAGCCGTCGGGATAGCCCGCATCCGCCAGCAGTTTTTTCGCCTGCGCGGCATCAAATTTATCGGGCTTCAATGTCTTCGATGTACCGGGATAACCGTCGGGCAAAGGCTGTCCCGCCGCAATAGCTTCGCCTTCCATCACGCGACTGACCATGGCGTCGCGATTGATCGCGAGCGAGATGGCCTTGCGCACCATCGGGTCTTTCAACGGATTTTTGGCAAGCGGTTTACCCTGTTTGTCGGCGACGAACGGGGTCATGTCACGGTTCGAGTCAAGGTGCAGATAAATCAGGCGGTTGGAGCCGACGCGCGACAGCGATAAATTCTTGTCCGCCTTGAGT
Organism: Burkholderiales bacterium; assembly: GCA_043758415.1. Taxonomy (GTDB): domain Bacteria; phylum Pseudomonadota; class Gammaproteobacteria; order Burkholderiales; family Casimicrobiaceae; genus Casimicrobium. The sequence goes on along the minus strand of JAYVNO010000283.1, from coordinate 54,084 downwards.
CGCGACATGTCAGCGGTCGGCGCGTTCTCGATGGCTTGCACGTCACCGGCGAGGAGCGCTGCAACGCGGGCCGGATCGTTGGTCAGCAAGCGCAGCGTCGCCTTTTCCCAGGGCGTTTTGCCGCCCCACCACGCGTCGTTGCGGACGAGTTCAAGGCGGTCACCTTTGGCGAAGCGCACGAACCTATAGGGGCCCGTGCCCACGGCTGCCTTGCCGCTATTAAAGTCCTCGGTGGTGGCGCCGGTCGCGACCTTTTTCGATACGACGTAGACAAGGGCCAGGTCGTTCGGCAGTAGCGGATGCGGCTTGTCGGTGGTCACGATCAGGGTGTACGGATCGGTCGCCTTGATGGCTTTGATCGGACGCACATAGGTCGAAAATGAAGACGGGGAATTCGGCACTTTCGGCACGCGATCAACCGTGAAAATCACGTCATCGGCTGTAAAGTCGCTGCCGTCGTGCCACTTGACACCTTTGCGCAGCTTGAACTCCCAGTTCAAATCGTCAACGGCCTTCCACGACAGCGCGAGACCGGGCAACAGTTTTTGTCGTTCATCCATGCCCACCAGTTTCTCAAACACATGTCCGACCGACGCGTTGTTCGGCCCGACGTTGTGATAGTGCGGATCGAACGCGGTGATATCGCCCGAGAGGCCGATGGTGATTGATTGAGCAAACAGCGCGCCGCTCACCGCCATCAACGTTGGAGCCGCAACGCGGACCCCGCACGCGATAATGTCGCGAAGTGAAATCATGATCGGCCCCGGTAGATCTTGGAACCCGGAGAATAACTGAGGTCGGCAAAAAGTAAGCGCTACATGAACTCGAACGTCCGCATCGAAGCCGTCTTCCCCGATATCGGCGAATGGGCAAGCAGCAACACCCGCTTTCCGCATGTGTGGACTTTCGTGGGCGACGCACCCGGTCCACACGTGTGCGTAAACGCGCTGGTACACGGCAACGAAGTGTGCGGCGCCATCGCTGGCGACTGGCTGTTGCGAGCGCTTACCGCGGGCGAGACGCCTTTGAGGCCATTGCGCGGTGCGTTGTCGGTGACGTTCGCAAACGTTGACGCGTATCAATCCTTTGACGCAAGCGAGCCTTTTGATTCGCGCTGTGTTGACGAGGACTTCAATCGCCTGTGGGACGCGGCAACGCTTGACGGCAATCGTGATTCACGCGAGCTCCGCCGTGCGCGCGTTCTGCGCCCGTTTTATGACACGGTGGATCACCTGCTCGATTTGCATTCCATGCTGGAACCCGCGCCGCCGATCTCTCTGGCCGGCGATACCGCGAAAGGCTTGGCGCTGGCACGAGCGATGGGTGCGCCCGAGCACATCCTCGTCGATTCTGGTCATGCGGCAGGCAAACGACTGCGTGATTATGCGGGATTCGGCGATGCGTCGAGCCCGAAAAGTGCGGTGTTGATTGAATGTGGGCAGCACTGGGAACACGCTGTGGGCGATGTGGCGAAACAGGTGACGTTGCGATTCCTCAAACACTTTGACATTCTCGATGCGACCTGGATTCGTGCTCATCTGGATGCCGCGATAGGCGCAAGGTTGCAACGAGTGGTGGACATCGGCACGGTGGTGACGCACACGGGCATAGCGTTCCGCTGGCTGCGCCCGATCCGCGGGCTGGAAGTGATTGCGCGGGCGAATACGCTCATCGCAATGGACGGCGAGCGCGAAGTGCGCACGCCACACGCGGACGCGGTGATGGTGATGCCAGTGCCCAATCCGAAATTGGGGCAGACGGCGGTGCGGATTGGGCGGTTTCGGGCGGTGTCGTAGCGGAAAAGTGTCCGCTGTCACTTGCTTCTACCCCCCCTCTCTCCCCGGGGGAGAGAGTACAAAATCTGCGGCCATGTCACTCAATCGGCCGCCGATCTGCGGGATCAGGGCGATCCACCCAATAGCGCTGCCTGGTGTCCCGCTCTTTGACGGTGCTGGCCAAACCGTCTGCCGAATTGATGGTGATCGCGCCGTGCCAATCGGTGCGCAGCACCGGAATATTTCGCTCAACGTAGCGTGACAACACGCCATCGCGAGGATGGCCAAAGCGATTGCGATAGCCGGCGTTGATCACCGCCAGTTTCGGTGCAACAGCGTCGATAAATGGTGGCGACGACGAGGTGAGACTGCCGTGATGTGGCATCATCAGCACATCGCTTCTAAGCGCCTCGGGGCGTGCGGCGTAGCGTTCGATGATGTCGGCCTCGCTTACCGCTTCAACGTCCGCCGTTAACAACACGCTGAACGACCGGGCGCTCACCTTCACCACGCAAGACCGGTCGTTGGTTTTGAGTTTGGCCTCCGAATAATTGGCGGCATCGGGGTGCAACACATCGAAGCGAACGGCGTCCCACGTCCACGTTTGTCCAGCGGCACAACCTAACGCTTTGACGCCACGCTCCCGTGCTGTTTTCACGATGCCGGCTTCAGCAAAAACAGAGGTCAACATCCAGTCGATGGGCACGGAATTTAGCAACGATTTCGCGCCGCCGCTGTGGTCAATGTCGAGGTGGCTGACCACCAGACCGTGAATGTGCGACGAGCCCGCCGCACGCAGGTACGGCGCGATGAGCCGTAAGCCCGCGTCGCTTTGATCCGTCCACTTCGGGCCGGTGTCGTAGACCAGCGTATGGTGCGCGGTTTGCACGACGGCTGCGGTACCCTGGCCGATATCGAGAATCGTCAATTTAAATTCACCGACAGCGGGCGGCTCAGGCGTGATCGTGAACAGCGGCAAGCACCACAGCACACCCAGCCAACGATGCGGCCAGCCGCGCGGCGCGAGCAGCACAAGGCTGCCAAGCAGCGCCAACGCCACTGTCCACCACGGCGGCGCATGCTGCGTCCACAGCGGCGCGGGCCACGTCATCAGCCACTGCAATCCGAGCGTGAGCCAACTGATGAGTTGATGGGCGACGGCCAGCAGTGCGTCAATCGGAATCAACATCCAGATGAGCGTGAGCGGCACGACCAGCATCGTCACCAGCGGAATGGCCACCGCGTTGGCAATCGGGCCGACCAGCGACACTTGTTGAAACAGGGCGACGGATAGCGGTACCAACCCGAACGTCACGGCCGCCTGCGTGACCAGCAGCGTGTGCCACCACGGCCGTTCGCCGACACGCCCGACGGTGACGTACATCAACATCGCGACCGCAGAAAACGAGAACCAGAAACCGACGGCGAGCACCGCCCATGGATCGATCACCAACACCACAACCAGCGCCCACGCGAGGATCAACCACGGTGACAATGATCGGCGCAAGCTCAGCGCCAATGCCACGGTGAGCAGCATGTAGCAGGTGCGCTGCGCTGGCACGGCAAAGCCGGAGAGAACGGCGTACGCCAGCGCGATCACTGCGGCGACGATAGAAGCAGCTTGTTGCGCGGGCATGTGCGACATCAGGCGCGGCGAGCGTCGCCACAACGCGAACACCAGCCATGCCACCCAGGTGGCGAACAGCGTGACGTGCGCGCCGCTGATCGAGAGCAAGTGCGACACGGCGGTGGCATTGAACAGCGCCCAGTCGGCCTCTGAAATCGCCCGTTGGTCCCCCAGCGCAAGCGCGATCAACACGCCCGCATACGGTTTGTCGGCAAGCGCTTGGCGCATGCGTTCGCGGATGCGGTCGCGCAGTTGATTGACGTAATCAATCGGTCGCCCCGCGTTGGCGGCAAGACGCCGATTCGGTTCATCGCCGCGCACGCTACCCGTAGCACGCAATTCATTCTCCAGCAACCAGGCTTCAACATCAAAACCGTTTGGGTTGGCGTAACCGTGTGGTCGCTTGAGGCGCACCGTGAGTCGCCAGCGCTCGCCCGCATGCAACGTCGGCAGCGGCTCGCCTTGCAGCTCTTTGATGGTCGCTTTGTACCAACCGAGCGCGATTCTGGGCGGCACGGTGGCGCTTGCCGTCAGCACTTTTTCCACGGCGAACGCAAAGCGCACGCCTTGGGCGTCGGCTTGCGGCAACTCGTCGATGATGCCGACCAGTTCGATGTCGCGGCCTTCCCAAACCGTTGACAATGTTTGAGACATGCGCACGTCGGCACGTAGCCACGCGTAGCTGCTGCCCAGCGCGAGCGCGACGCACAGCAGAGGCACGATACCCACTCGCCAAGGTCGAACGAGTTGCCAGAGGCCGATGGACAGGGCCAAAATGAACACGCCTGAGGACAATGCGCGCGTGGGTAGTTGCGGGATGAGTTGTGCCGCGCCTATAGCGATGGCAAATGCGCAGAGGGCTAGGACGGTGGGCGACGGCCATCTACCCATGAACGACAAAAAATTTGTGTAGGGTGCGCAGCCTGTGCCCACCAAGACGTTGCTTCACAGATTGGCCAATTTTGTCAACGATTGGTGGGCACGGGGTGCTCACCCTACGGAGACCCATCGAACTTACCCGCCTTAGTCGACGAGGGTCGGCGGCAACGCGTCAGCCGTCCAATGCCCCGACTTCCCGCCCTGCTTTTCCAGCAACCGAATCGCGGAAATCACCATGCCGCGATCTACTGCTTTGCACATGTCGTAAATCGTGAGCAGGCCGACGCTAGCGGCGGTCAGCGCTTCCATCTCCACGCCCGTGCGGCCCACCGTTTCAGCGGTCACTTCTATGCGCACCGTAGAGCTCGCCACGTCTTCAGTAAAGGCCACCGCGACCTTGGTCAGCGGTATCGGATGCGCGAGCGGAATCAGGTCTGCGCAGCGCTTCGCGCCGCCAATCGCGGCCAACCGCGCCACCCCCAACACGTCGCCTTTTTTGTGCGACCCTGACGCGATTAACGCGAACGTGGCGGGCAGCATGGTGATGGTTCCTTCGGCGCGGGCGACGCGGTGCGTTTCGGCCTTAGCGCTCACATCCACCATGTGCGCCTGTCCGGCTGCGTCGAAATGGGTCAGGGGTTGCGTCAGCAGCTGATCGGGCTCGACCATAACGAAATAAACCTCGTGAAGGAACTGGAAATCGATTTCAGCTATCTTAGCAACATGCACCCTGATCGAATCTACCGTCAAAAGTTGCGCGCCTCTCGAAGAGCGTCTGGCGGGACGGCTGTGTTAACGGCGCTCGCGTTGGTCATGACGCCCGTCGCAGCGCAGTCCGCGCTGCCTGAATTGGGCGACAGTTCCGGCGCGATTGTCACGGGTCAGCAGGAGAAAAAGCTGGGCCAAGAAGCGATGCGCGAAATTCGTGGCAGCGGTATGTATTTGAACGATCCGGAAGTTAACGCCTACTTGAATGAATTGGGCCAGCGCATCCTTGCGGCAAACCCCGGTATTCGCGAGCGTTTCGAGTTTTTTGCGGTGGCAGATCCAGCGATCAATGCCTTCGCCATGCCCGGTGGTTATATCGGCGTGAACATGGGCCTGGTGCTGCTCACGCAGTCGGAGAGCGAGCTGGCGGGCGTTCTCTCGCACGAGATGTCGCACGTCACGCAAAAGCACTATGCACGCATGATGGACGATCAGCGTAAAAACGCATGGATGGGTATCGCGGGCCTCGCTGCAGCGGTGCTCGCGGCGAAGGCTGGCAAGGGAGACGTGGCGCAGGGCGCGTTACTCGGATCGCAGGCAGCGCAGGCGCAAAACTACCTGAATTTTTCGCGTGATAACGAGCGTGAGGCCGACCGCATCGGCTTTCAATATCTGTCGCGAGCGCAGTTTGATCCGGCCGCCATGGGCACCTTCATGGAGCGCTTGCAACGCTCGTCAAGCCTCAACGATACCGGCATCGTGCCGGGCTATTTGCGCACTCATCCGATCACCAATGAGCGCATCGCGGACGCACAGGATCGAGTCGGCAAAGGTGAGTTCAAACTGGCCAAAGAGAGTGTCGATTTTCACTATGTTCGCGCGCTGATCCGCAGCTACATTGGTGACGCGCCAGCAGCGGTTAAATATTTCGAGTCGGCGCTGGCTGACCGCAAATATTCGTCCGAGGCAGCGACCCGTTATGGCCTGGCCGCAGCCGTCTTGCGCGAGCGTGACTTCGCGCGCGCCAAACGTGAGTTGGCCGCGCTGGAATCGACCGGCATCAAGCATCCGATGATCACCGCGATGATGGGCCAAATCCTGATTCAGGCCGAAGAAATCGGCCCCGCCGTGGCCTTTTTCGAGCGCGCGATTGTTGAATATCCGAATCACTGGCAGTTGCATTACGACCTGCCCGACGTTTTGCTGCGTGCGAAGCAGCCAAAGCGCGCGCTGGCTTCGCTCGAAAAAAGCCTGTTACGCAAGCCCAATGACGTTCAGTTGCTAGACCTGGCAGCCCGTGCCTGCGCGGACGCCGGAATGAAGATGAAACAGCATCGATTTTTAGGTGAACTGTATGCGCAGCAGGCCAATCTGCGCGGCGCGCTCGATCAGTTCGAGCTGGCGTCGAAAGCGGGCGACGGCGACTACTTCGAGGCCAGCTACGTCGAGGCGCGCGTTCGTGAAATGAAACGGGAAATCACACGCGTAAGCAAGGAAAAGCGCGCGTTGTTCGAATAGCTTTTTGCCGAAAGCCCGTTTGAATTTGGCATAGAACGGCAAATTTCTACTTATCGACTATTGGCTAATTAGCGCTCCATGCCCATATGAAGTAAGGCTTCCGGCGAAAAGTTGCTTAGCCCGCAACCGCAAATTTCTCGGCGGAATCACTCTCGGCAGTCAGCGATAATTGGAGACCCGCCCGCACCCACAGTGCGCTACCTCCCTCAAGAACTTCCGCATGGCCCCCTCCTCCGCTTCCGCCTCTGCTCTACACATCACCGCCAACGCCATCCGCATGCTGGCGGTCGATGCCGTAGCGAAAGCCAAATCCGGTCACCAAGGGATGCCAATGGGCATGGCGGAGATCGCGGTGGCGCTGTGGCGGACTAACACGCCCGACGGGCCGCATCTGCGTCACAACCCGGCCAATCCACAGTGGCCGAATCGTGACCGTTTCGTGGTGTCAAACGGCCACGGCTCGATGCTGCCGTACGCGCTGCTGCATTTGTCCGGCTACGACCTGCCGATGTCGGAGATTGAAAATTTCCGTCAGCTACACAGCAAGACGCCGGGCCACCCGGAAGTCGGAGTAACACCGGGCATCGAAACCACCACCGGTCCGCTCGGACAAGGCTTGGGCAACGCCGTCGGCATGGCGCTCGCCGAGAAATTACTTGCGAAAAAGTATGGCAACGTGATCAATCATCACACCTACGTGTTCATGGGCGACGGCTGCATGATGGAGGGCGTATCACACGAAGTCAGTTCGCTCGCGGGCGTACTCGGACTCAACAAACTTATCGCGTTTTACGACGACAACGGCATCTCGATTGACGGTCATGTTGAAGGCTGGTTTCGCGACGACACCGCCATGCGTTTCCGCGCGTATGGCTGGAATGTGATCGGTCCGATTGACGGACAAAATGTTGACACGGTAGACGCTGCCATCGTCGCCGCGAAAACGGAAGCGTCGCGCCCGACCCTCATCATCTGCAAGACTGACATTGGCCACGGCTCACCTAACAAACATGGCACCGGGGAGGCGCACGGCACCGCCGTGATGGGTGACGAAATCGCTGCGACCCGCGCCAACCTCGGCTGGACGTTGCCGCCGTTTGAATTGCCACCCGAAGCCTACGCCGCACTTGATGCGAAGGCGAGTGGAGCGACACTGGAAGCCGTATGGAACAAGGCATTCGTGAGCGCTGATCCAGAACTCAAACGTCGTCTTGCCAACGAATTGCCGGGAAATTATGCTGACATTTTGAAGTCAGCGATTGATGCTGCCATCAATGTCGACAAGGAAGTCGCCACGCGCAAAGCCGCACAAAACGCACTCGAATTTTTCGGCCCTGCGTTGCCGGAGATGATCGGCGGTTCGGCGGATTTGACCGGATCGAATCTCACCAATCACAAACAATCCATTGCCGTCACGTCGGAAGGCGTCGGCAACCACATCGGCTACGGCGTGCGCGAATTTGGCATGTGCGCGATTGCCAACGGCATGGCGCTGCACGGCGGCGTGATTCCGTACGTCGGCACCTTCCTCGTGTTCAGCGACTACGCAAGGAACGCCATTCGCATGGCCGCGCTCATGAAGCAGCGCGTGATTTACATCTTCACGCATGACTCGATCGGCGTCGGCGAAGACGGCCCGACCCATCAGCCGGTGGAGCATGTCGCCTCACTGCGTTTAATCCCCGGTTTGCATGTGTGGCGTCCCGCCGATTCGATGGAATCAGCGGTGGCGTATGCGAGCGGCATCGAGCGCAAAGACGGCCCGACGATGCTCTGCCTGTCGCGGCAGAACACGGCGGTAATCAAGCGTGATGCATCTCATGAAGCATTGATTCGTCGCGGCGGTTACATCGTGGCCGAAACCCTCAAACCGGTGTTGGTGCTGATCGCAACGGGTTCCGAAGTGGGCTTGGCACTTGCCGCGCAAAAAGCGCTCGCCACCGAGGGCGTTGAAGCCCGCGTCGTATCGATGCCCTGCACGCAATTGTTTGATCAACAAACCATTGATTACAAACTCGCCGTGTTGCCGCCTGACCTGCCGAAAATTGCGATTGAAGCGGGCGTGACCGGCGGCTGGTGGAAATACGTTCACGGCGGGCAAACGCCGGGTGCTGTCATCGGCATCGACACCTTCGGCGAATCAGCGCCTGCGCCGGTGCTAATGAAGCACTTTGGATTGACGGTTGAGAACGTTGTGGCGAAGGCGAAGGCGCTGGTTTAGCGTTCCTTTATTTTCATAGGGTGTGCTCCGCGCACCACCCGTTACCGGTGCGCAAAGCGCACCCTATATTTTTGAACCCTGAGAAGAAACAATGGCAATCAAAGTCGGCATCAACGGTTACGGTCGCATTGGCCGCAATATTCTTCGTGCGTTGTACGAGTCGGGTCGCACCGATATCGAGATCGTCGCGATCAACGATCTGGGTGACAGCGAGACCAACGCGCACCTGACGCGCTACGACACGACACACGGCAAGTTCGGTAAAACGGTGGCGGTTGAGGGCGACAACCTGATGATCGAAGGTGATCGCATCAAGGTCTTCGCGGTACGCAATCCTGCCGAAATCGCGTGGGGCGCACATGGCGTTGACGTGGTGCTGGAATGCACCGGCCTCTTCACCAGCAAGGCCAAGGCGAGCGGCCACATTGCCAGCGGCGCGAAGAAAGTGATCATCTCGGCACCGGGTGAAAAAGACGTTGATGCAACCGTTGTTTACGGCGTGAATCATGGCGTATTAAAAGCCACCGATACGGTCATTAGCAACGCGAGCTGCACCACCAATTGCCTGGCACCGCTAGCCAAAGTGCTGCACGAAAAAGTGGGCATCGTGAATGGTTTGATGAACACCATTCACAGCTACACCAACGATCAGGTGCTGACTGACGTCTTCCACAAGGACCTGCGCCGCGCCCGCGCCGCCGCGCACAACATGATCCCGACCAAGACCGGGGCTGCCGCTGCGGTCGGCCTCGTGTTGCCGGAACTGAACGGCAAGCTCGACGGCTTCTCGATTCGCGTGCCCACCATTAACGTGTCGTTTGTTGATCTCTCGTTCGTCGCCGCGCGCGACACGACGGTTGACGAGATCAACGCGATCATGAAGGCTGCATCCGACGGCGCAATGAAGAATGTGATCTCGTACAGCGACGGCCCGCTCGTCTCCAGCGACTTCAATCACGACCCGCATTCGTCGATCTTTGACGCGACCTGCACCAAGGTCTCGGGCCGATTGGTCAAGGTGTGCTCGTGGTACGACAACGAATGGGGCTTCTCCAATCGCATGCTGGATACCACGGTTGCGTTGATGGCGGCGCGGTAACTCGGCGCGGCAGCGGAAGCGCTGGCGTCACGCTCAAGCGCTTTGCGTCAGATGCAGATGAACCCACCTGAAGTCGAAATTCGCCCCACACGTTTGAGCGATCTCCCTTCTTTGGTGGAGTGTTTGAACGCGGTGTTTCTGGAGCGGAAATACCTGGCGATAGTTGAATCGATTCCGATCAGCGAGGCCATCGGCTATCACGCCACCAAGATCGTCGCCGGGCATCCGCATTTCGTCGCAGCCGCTGGCGAAAAAGTGGTCGGACTGTGTGATGTGGTGCCCGCCGCGCCCGCAAGGATTGCGGCACAGGCACATTCGTGCACGCTGGGCATGCTGCTGGTCGCGGATTTCCGTGGATGTGGTCTTGGCGAGCCGCTATTGCGGGCGACGCTAGCCGCCTGTCGCGGCAAGTTTGAACGTGTAGCGCTCAATGTTTATAGCCATAACGAGCGGGCTTACCGACTGTATCTGCGCTGCGGATTTGTTGAAGAAGGCCGTCAGCGTGGCGCATGGAAGCTCGATGGGGTGACTTCAGACATCATCGACATGGCCCTGTGGTTATAGGGTGCGCTCTGCGCACCTTCTGCCACGTTGGTGCGCGAAGCGCACCCTATAAAAAAGACGCGTTATGAACTTCAAAAAACTCACCGATCTCAACCTCAAAAATCAACGCGTGTTCATCCGCGCTGATTTGAATGTGCCGCAGGACGATGCGGGCAATATTACCGATGACATGCGCATCCGCGCCTCAATACCGGGGATCGCGTTTGCCTTGAAAGCGGGCGCGGCGGTGATGGTGACGTCACACTTGGGGCGACCAACCGAAGGCGAAGTGAAACCGGAGGATTCGCTGGCACCGATTGCCAGGCGCTTGTCGGAACTGCTCGGCCAGCCGGTGCGCCTGATCGCGAACTGGGTAGCCGGCGATTTCACCGTCGCCCCCGGCGAAGTGGTGATGCTGGAAAACTGCCGTTGCAACAAGGGCGAGAAAAAGAACGACGAAGCGCTCGCCCGCAAGATGGCAGCGCTCTGTGACGTGTACGCCAACGACGCCTTCGGCACTGCGCATCGCGCTGAGGCCACCACCGAAGGCATCGCGCGCTTCGCTAAAACGGCTTGTGCCGGGCCGTTGATGGCGGGCGAGTTGCTCGCCCTTACGGCAGCGTTAAACGCGCCCAGGCGGCCATTGGTGGCGATTGTGGCGGGCTCCAAGGTGTCCACCAAGCTCACCATCCTCGCGTCGCTCGCCGACCGGGTGGATCAGTTGATTGTGGGCGGCGGGATCGCCAATACATTTCTGCTCGCGCAAGGGCACGCTATCGGCAAGTCACTCGCCGAAGCTGATCTTGTTGCGGAAGCAAATAGCATCATCCGCAAGATGGCGGAGCGCGGAGCAAGCGTGCCATTGCCGACGGACGTGGTGTGTGCGAAGCAATTTGCCGCGACCGCCACGGCAACGACCAAATCGATCAACGATGTAGCGTCCGACGACCTGATCCTCGACATTGGTCCGGAAAGCAGCGCGATGCTAGCCTCCATCCTCGCAAACGCGGGCACTATCGTCTGGAACGGCCCGGTGGGTGTGTTCGAGTTCGACCCGTTCGCAGGCGGCACTAAAACCATCGCGGCGGCGATTGCAGCCTCGCCGGCCTTCTCCATCGCTGGCGGCGGCGACACCGTCGCGGCGATCAATAAGTTCGGCATTGCCGACAAGCTGAGCTACATCTCCACCGCAGGCGGCGCGTTTCTCGAATTTCTTGAGGGCAAGACGTTACCGGCGGTTGCCGTGCTGGAGGCGCGAGCGACGACTGCGCCGGTGATTTAAATCCGGGGGCCGACTCATGCAGCAGGTCAATCATGCGCTAACGGCGGCGCTGCAACACGAAAAGCATGGTGATCACGTGGCCGCCGCTCGCGACTTTCTCACCGTGATTGCGCATTTCCCGGACCATCCCGAGGCCAACCTCCACCTGAGTCAATACGCTAAAAACAGCGGGGATTTTGCGGCGGCGCGGAAATTCCTGACAGTGGCCGCTGGCGGCGTCACGCGTCTGGGACTACGTGGACCGGGCGTTACTGTATTTGCTGAGCACGCTGCATTGGAACGGGAGACGGGTAATGGTGCAGCGGCGCTGAGGATCGCGCTCGCCGGACAAACTTTTTGCGGCGAAGCGCCGTGGCTCTTGTGGGAAGAGTGTGAGGCGCTGCGTCTATTGAACCAACACTTCGCCCGACTGCATCGACTCAATCGGCTGGCGCGCTTGCAGCCCAATGACCGGGTAATACTGGCCGAGCTTGGTCTGGCGCTGCTCGGAACTGCGAGTGAAGCACAGGCCGTTGGTCCGCTGAGACGTGCCATTGAACTCGGTATGGACGACGTGGAGGTCACGCTGGCGTTGGCCGGACTGGAAATTGGATGCGGTGAAATTGGCGTGGCGCAAACCCGCCTGGAGGCGCTTATCAGGCGTGCGCCGACCCACCTGGGCGTACTGGGCACCTATTGGTTTACCCATCAAAAGCAATGTCAGTGGCAGCAGGGCGCGACGCTTGAGTCCGAGCTTCTGAGGCGCATGCAGCAAGGAGAGCGACATACGGCGTTGCCCCGCTTCATGCTGCTTTTAAGTAATGCGCCCCCCGCGTTACTGCGCGACTACTCACGGACGCACGACGCAGATGCGTCGATGCAGAAGTCTCCGCCTGTGGTGGCCGCTCAGCGTGCGCTGACGCATCCGCTCAAAGTAGGGTATTTGTCGGCGGATTTGCACGAACATGCAACGGCGATTTTGATTGCGGGACTTTTCGAGCACCATGACCGGGAACGCTTTGAATTGTTTGCGTACAGTTACGGCCCGCGTGTGGAGGACGCTTATCGGACTCGCTTGAAGGCCGCGCTGCCGAACTGGCGCGATATCAACGAAATGTCCGATGAGGCGGCCGCAACAATTATTCGCGCCGATGGAATCGACGTTCTGATTGAGATGAAAGGGCACACATTGGGAGCCCGTTTAAAGATTACTGCACTTCGCCCTGCGCCCATCATCATCCATTACCTCGGCTATCCGGGCACGTTGGGGTCCGAGGGCATTGATTACCTTGTCGCCGACCCGACGATCATCCCAGTTGAGCACGAGCCCTTCTACACCGAGACGATTTTGCGCATGCCACGCTGCTATCAGGTCAACGACCAACTGCGCCCGCGCCCGCTGGCCGCAGCGCGCGCTGCCCTGAGTTTGCCGCAAGACGCAGTCGTGCTGTGCAATTTCAATCAGTCGGCGAAGTGGACGGCACCCTTTTTCTGCTGCTGGCTGCGAGCGCTCAAGCGTTCACCGAAAGCAATCTTATGGCTGCAGCAACCCAATGCCGAAGCGCAGGCGGCGCTTATGGAGCTGGCGGACTCGATGGGCGTTGGAGAGCAAATTATCTGGGCGTCAGTGCACCCTCCGCAAGCGCATCTGGCGCGACTTGGCGCAGCCGATCTTGCACTGGACCAACTGCCTTATGCCTCACACACCACGGGCGCGGATGCGCTATGGATGGGCGTGCCTTTGTTGACGTGTCTGGGTGACGCATTTCACGGTCGTGTTGGCGCGAGCCTGTTGCAGGCTGTCGATTTGCCCGAATTCGTCACGCGGACTATCGATGAGTACGAGCACCGACTAAGCGAGCTGCTGGAACATCCGGAGCTGATCGTGGCGGCCAAAACGCATCTAAATCTAAATCGTTATCAGTTGCCGCTGTTCAACACACAACAGTTCACACGCGATTGGGAAGCGCTTCTGACCACTACCTATCAACAGGCCGCAACCCGCGACGCAACCACAAGCTAAGGCGCGTAGTCCGAGCGGAAATATCGCCAGAATCATTCATCAAATCTGGATCGGCGAAGCGGGCGCGCGGCTTGGGCGATGAATGGATACTTGCTGCGAGATGCGGCCCATTTGCAAGCGTTTTCGGTAAAAAGCTGGTTGTCCAGGTTGCGGAATCGGCTCTTTTTGCGGCTCATCAACGAAACTGGGCTGCGCCGAAGCCACTAGGTTTGGCAAAATTGCGGATTGCGTTGTCCAGGCCCCATGCATGTTTCCCTACGATCATTTTGTCAAGTTTGAAGAATTGACTGTGCTGCTACGCCAAGCAGTGGATGCGCACCCGAACTTCGCGCGCATGGCCTCCATCGGGAATAGCCACGAAGGGCGCTCAATCTGGGCCATCACGCTGACCAATTACGCCACCGGCGAACCGCTGACTAAGCCGGCGTTTTACGTTGACGCCAATATTCACGCAACCGAGCTGTCGGGCTCGGTTGCTGCATTGAAACTGATCGACACGGTGCTTTCGAACTACGGCAAGCGCAACGACATCACGCGCCTGCTCGACACGCGGACACTGTACGTGATCCCGCGGGTGAACCCGGACGGCGCCGAGTGGGCCATGGCCGAAAAGCCCAAGTACATTCGCTCGTCGACACGCCCCTATCCATACAACGAGGACGCCATCGAGGGGCTGGAGGCCGAGGACATTGACGGCGACGGACGCATTCTGATGATGCGCATCCCCGACGCGAATGGGCCGTGGAAGAAGCACGCAACCGAAACGCGATTAATGGTGCGGCGCGACCCGGTGGAAACCGGGGGTGAGTATTTCCGCATCGTCAGCGAAGGCCGCATCAAGGGCTACGACGGGTTCAATCTGCCGGTCGCCCGGGTGAAAACGGGGCTCGATCTCAATCGCAATTTTCCGGAGGAGTGGCGGCCCGAGGGCCAGCAACTCGGCGCCGGTGATTTCCCGACCAGCGAGCCAGAAGTGCGCGCCTGTGTGGAGTTCATCAACAGCCATCGCAATATTTGCGGCGGCCTCTTCTTCCACACGTGGAGCGGCGTACTGCTGCGACCGTTCGGCACCAAGCCTGACGAGGACATGCCGCCCGAAGATTTATGGGTGTTCCAGACGCAGGGGAAGAAGGGCGAAGAGCTGACCGGCTATCCCGCGATCAGCGTCTTCCACGAGTTCAAATATCACCCGAAAGAAATCATCACAGGGACGCAGGATTGGCTCTACACCGAGCTTGGGTCGTACTGCTGGGTGGTCGAGATCTGGTGCCCGATGCGCGAGGCTGGGATCACGGGCTACAAGTACATTGACTGGTTCCGAGATCACCCGGTCGAGGACGATATGAAGCTCCTCAAGTGGACCGACGAGACGCATCAGGGTAGAGGCTACGTAGACTGGTATTCGTACGATCACCCCGAACTGGGCAAAGTAGAGCTGGGTGGCTGGAACCGCATTTACACATTTAGTAATCCGCCGCCCCACCTGATGGAAAAGGAAGTTGAAAAATTTCCGGACTGGATCATTTTCCAGGCGCTCATGTCGCCGAAACTGGAGCTGCATTCGACCAAAGTGACTGGGCTGGGCAACGATTTGTGGCGCATCGATTTTGGTGTGCATAACACCGGACATTTGCCAACCGACGTAAGCAAACTGACGCGCAACAAGAAGCATGTGCGCGGCGTCATGGCGGAGATTACGTTGCCGGAGGGTGCGTCGCTGGTTGAAGGCAAGCAGCGCATAGAGGGTACGCAGCTCGAAGGCCGCAATAACAATCACACGCTGGTAAGCTTTTTTCCGGGAGCCAATGCCACACAGGATCGTCAACGTTTCACCTGGATTGTTCGCGCCAAGGCTGGCGCTAGTATTGCGCTGTCCGCCAAGCATGATCGCGCCGGTAGCGTTGCTCAGGTAGTCGAGCTACGGGATTGATCGAGTGCGTGACGAAGACAGCGCGCTTGCCACGCCACCGCGCCTTTCCATCTTGACCGTCCCACGTCTGCTACGGCAGTTCGATGTCAAATCTTGACGTTCAACTTCAATTGCGTCAGCTAAGCGCGGCGGGGCGTTTCCAGGATATCGAGCGGGTCTGGTCACAGCGCGCGGCGTACCTTCGCTCAGATCAGTCCAGTTGCCAGATCGCAGCCGCCGCCTTTGCGCAAAGGGGTCGGCTGCATGAGGCGTTAGCGATTATCGAGCCCTGGGCTCGACAACTTGCCAGTGACCCGTCGAATCACGCGCTCGCCGGACGTATCCTGGTCGGACTGGGCAGAGTGGATGCCGCGTTGATCTATTGGGAACGGGCCGTGCGGGCGCAGAACGTTCTTGGCTGGTGGCTGGAGCTCGCGGAATGCTCCCTTGGCGCAAACCAGCCTGAGGTTGCGCTTCGATATGCGAACCCGCATCGGCTTACATTTAATGACGAGTGCGACCCGGCGTATCTGTACACCCGACTGCTCACGGCGGCGGCAAGATCTGACGAGGCGTTGATTGAATTTGAACGCATCCTGGGTCGATGGCCCCATCATCCGAAGATCGGGCCTGCGTATGCTCAGTTTGTGTGCTTTGACTTTCCATGCGAGGCGATGGACTGCCTTTCCCGAACTCACTGGCGTCCGGATCCGTTTACGCTCACCGGTGCCAACGTTCGCGCTGCGCTCACCACGCCCGCATTTTTTGGCAGCGAAGAATCCGCGCTTGCCTGGCGTACTCGACTTGTTTCTGAGCTGCAAAATCTGACGGCCATTGCAACAAGCACGGTTCTGACGGTCGACTCCCGCGCGGTTTGCCTTGACGCTCACAATTTTTTTTCTGCGTATACGGAATCAGACGTAACAGACGTTCAGTACGCATGGGGGGATTTTGTCGAGGCTGTAGTTGCGCCAATGCGAGACCCGCTGGGGTTGCCAGAGGCTTGGCTACGGCGCCCCGTGAAACGAGTAGGTTTTGTGTCCAATCGCGTCAACGCGAGCAGCGCGGGCCGCTTGTTTAATGGCTGGATTGCGACGGCAGTTGCGCTCGGGCTTGATGTTCATGCGTTTGTTTTAGGCGAGCTCGATGACGTCGGCAGGCAGGCACTAGCAGGCACTAAGCCGGTTCATTTCGCTGACCAGGCAATCACCGGCTGGAGATCGGTTGTTGACGCAATCATGGCGTCTAAATGTGACCTTCTTGTATTCCCTGAACCGCAAGGCTCCCCCTTACAACAACTGCTCGCGGGCCTCAAACTTGCACCGCTGCAGGCTGCCGCGTGCGGAAACCCGGTCACAACCGGCTCACCTGCTATCGACTTTTTTTTATCCCCTGTGGAAGCCGAGTCACCAAACGGCGCAATGCACTACCGCGAGCAACTCATTCGGCTGCGCCGCATGTGGAACGACGTCGGCGCGCTCGCTACGCCTTCGGAGTTCGCGCGCCATGCATTCGGATTTAAGCCGCACGAACATATTTACCTCGTCACGCAACCGATGTTCAAGTGGACCCCGCGTTTCCGTAGAGCCATCATTGAAATTTTGCGTTTAGATCCCGAAGCACGGCTCGCATACGTTCACTGGGCGCTGGCCTTCTCCTTCCGCGCGTTCGAGTGCATGTTGCGCAAGGAGTTCATTGCGGCAGGGTTGAACTATGGTGCCCGCGTCACCGTCAGCGGACAATTGAAACCGGCGGACTACCTTGCGCTTTATCGGTGTGCTGACGTCGCGCTGGACACGTTCGGGTTCTCTGGCGGCATTTCGACTGCGGACGCGCTTTCGGTCGGGTGTCCGGTCATTACGTTGCGCGGTACGTTTTTGCGTGGACGTCAATCTGCGTGCCAACTTGAATCTCATGGATGGAACGACAACGTCGTTGACTCGTTTGATGCATTTGTTTCGCGGGCGGTTGAGGTCGCGATGAGCCGACGCAAGGTGGCGATGGCTAACAATGGCGGCGACAGCGTCAACGCCGCGCCACTAAAAATTGAGGGGGCTGGGCTTGCTGGCGATGTCGCGCCTGACTTTGCAGAGTGGTTGCAATCGTTAAGGCCGCCGTTGCGATGATTCGCGGGCCAGCGGCGCAATTAACGTCGATGCAATCTAACCCACGGGCGGGCCCCTCGCGGAACGCCTATGTGCAAGTGCTTCGTGCTGTGGCTGCCGCGAGCGTGGTGCTGTTTCATTTGGTGCCGCTCACCACCCTCGCGACGTCGTATCCGGCGATCTTGATTCTTTCTCAGTTTGGGCTATTCGGCGTTGATCTTTTTTTTGTGATTAGCGGATTCGTCGTAACTCGGTGTGCGCTTCCGATTGACTCGATATCTTCAGCGTTCTCATTTCTGGTTCGGCGCTTCGTTCGTATCTACTGCGGATACTACCTTGCGTTGCTTCCGCTTGCAGTGCTGCTCGCAGCCGGCGTGCCGCCGTTGACAGCTGAGGCAAATATCGTCGGCAGCCTTATGCTTATTGAGTGGCGGTTGGAACGCAACATTTTGCCGGTCGCGTGGTCTTTGACTTTCGAGCTGTGGTTCTATGTTTGTCTGGCGGTCTGTTTTGCATGCTTTCGGCAATGGCGTAGTCGGGCTTTTGCCATCGGCGGTCTAGTTGCTTTTCTTGGTTTTTGGCACGGCGGATGGGCATTGTTTAGCCACGACCTGTGGATGAGCGACCGGCTCCCTTTTCCGTTCCTGTTGTCCGGACTGGCTATCGAATTCTTGCTCGGCGCCGCTCTCGCCATGATTTCGGATCGATACCACCCAGACCGATCATGGGCGCTGGTTGCCGGGCTAATGGTTGCCGTCGGAGTTGTTGGTGTGTCACGACTTGATACCGCGCATTTTGCGATTTCTTCGGTGCGCGCGATGACGGGCGGGATCGCTGCAACGGGCCTCGTATTATTGTGCGTAGTAGCCAACGCGGCCGGACAGCGTGATGGCAGTCGCCTACGCGTCCGTCCACCGATGCCTTTAGTGCTTCTTGGGAATGCGTCCTATGCGCTTTACTTACTTCATCCGGTTATATTGGCCGCAATTGGATGGTGGGGTTCACGCGGTGTAGACCTAATGAGGTCGGCTTATTCAGCATACGAAGCGGGGGCGTTGTTGCTGGCTTGCTTGTTGGCGTCGGTATTCTGGTGGTGGTACGTCGAGGCACCGCTCACGCGACTCGTGGGAAGGAGCACTCCTTGATCTTGCGTTGCGCAAGTGAAGGGCGTAGGGTGCGCCGTAACCTGACGCCCTCACGCGCTACAGTTTGCTTGTCTGGGAGCGCACGAGTCATCGATGGCACGCTCTAGCCTGGTGCCAGTTCAGTGCGACACGCTGCTGCTCGAGCTTGCTGTAGACACTTGCTGTCTGGCTCGTTGCGCCTAAACTGTCATTGAATTAAAAAGTGAAATAATTCGTTCTGTTACTCCATTTTTGAAATCATGTTTAGCCTAACTTCCGCATACGCTGACAGAGTCCGCCACGGGTTGCGAGTCTGTATCGCGGGCGTCTTTTGCTTTTCAGCCCTTCTGGCGTCCGCACAACCCTTACTCGCAGATGCTGACTTTGAGGAGCCCGATGCGGCGAAGAGTCCGTGGCGACCATTTCAACATGTCGGCGTAAAGGCGTATGACTTTGTCAGAGACACCGAGATAAAGTTTCAAGGCGCACAGAGCTTACGGATCACTCAGCGTGTGCCGCAAGAATTCGGGGCAGTTGAGCAAGTGCTGAGCCGACCCAAGGCCGGAGATTACAAAGCGTCCGCGATGCTGCGCTCGC
The DNA here is from genome assembly GCA_043758415.1 of Burkholderiales bacterium. Taxonomy (GTDB): domain Bacteria; phylum Pseudomonadota; class Gammaproteobacteria; order Burkholderiales; family Casimicrobiaceae; genus Casimicrobium. The sequence goes on along the minus strand of JAYVNO010000283.1, from coordinate 34,695 downwards.
GAGGCACTGATCGCGGCGGTTGGGGGCTGAAGATCATGGTCGTCCAATCCGATGGCTCGGAGGTTGTGTATGACACCCCGTCATTATTAGGCGACGTAGGCTGGGTCGCGCGTGCCGTTCGTTTCAACGTGCCCATCGGAGCGCGGGGACTGCATGTGATTGCCACGCTTAACGGCAACGGGTCCGGCTGGATTGACAAACTTGAGCTTTCTGCCGTCGAGTGAATCGTCGGTCGTTGTTTAGGAATCGAGCGGGCTGCGTTAGCGTCAGTTGACTAAAGCGTCAAATGTGCATCACGGCCAGCGCACCTACTATCGCCCCCATAGCAGCAACGCCGTACATGCCGTACTCAACCCAACGCTTTTTGGTTAGCAAGGCAATTGCCGCCAAGGCTATTGCGATTTGCAGCGCAGTGGTCGCCTGAGCCCAGCGGTGATGCTGATGCATCTCTTCGCCGCTTTTTTTGTCCCACGCGGTCGCATCGGCTTCTAGCTTCTCTGCATCTTTCTTTATCTCGCCCTTTTCTTTTCTATAGCGCGCGATTTCTTCGGTGTAAAAAGTTTTTTTAGCCTCAGGCGCGAGCTCAAGGGCCAGCTCGGAGAGGTTCTGCTTGCTGCTTTTGGCCTGGTAATAATTCCATTGATTTGACGCTTCGGTTTTCTTGATCGCGGCGTCGTTTTTGTAGAGTCCGGCATTAGCCTGCGTGGCACCGCCCTGATACGCAAAGATTGCTCCAACGGTTGCGATAATTGCCGTCACGACAGCAATTCCTCCGGCGTGTTTGTCGCCATGCTGGCCCGCATGTTCGAGCTCGTGATCGTGTGGGCCATGCACGTGAAATCCGCCTGTTGACATATATGCCTTTCTTACTCAAGTAGCTACGCTGCGTTACGCGCCGCGCCGCGTCACAGTTCTCGACCTGCATCTACTGATCTGCGCGGCCCGCCGTAACAGCGTTTGGAAGGTCAGCGCTCACGCTGTTTGTTGACGCCAGAGAATCTTGGCTAGGGGAATATTATTATGCTGGAGGTTTGTGCACACACGTCGATTTGCGTCGCCCGCGTGCTGTGCGTATTCTGTTGCGTTGGTGAAAACAAAAACGCTTTCGCGATGCCAACTAACCGTCTGCCTGTCACGCCGACTCTTGGCCCTAGTTGCAGTTCGCTAAAACCCCGTTTCTTCTCCGTAGGTGCTCGTCTTGATTTCGCTACACGGCGACTATCTATTGCGCCGGTCTTTTTGCTGCTTTTTCCTGTTCCGTACGCCACTGCTCAAGCGCAGCGGGATCGGGGATAAAGAGTTGCTCCCGAATAGCGTCTGGGTATGTCTCAAGCTTCGCGTCGCCGATGAGCTTAATACGCATCGCTTCGCGAGCTAGCTGTCCGGCCTCTTGCTCCGCGCGCACTAACGCTGCAGCTTGGATTGTGCTGTCGTAAGGCCGGCGCTCTGGCGGGTAGCGTTTCACCAGCTTCATCAACATCAGGCCATTGGGTTGCGAGAGGAGAGGTGACACTTCCCCCTCCTTCATCTGCGCAAACACCACGCGCGACACCAAGTCAGGTGCTGAGGCAGCGGACAATCGGTCAATCTTGCCCTTGTTGGTACGGGTCTTTTCGTCGTCAGAATACCGTTCAACGATAGCACCGAAATCGGACGACTCGGTTTTCAGTGCCAGCTGCGCAGCTTGTATTCTCTGAAACAACTCGGCGACCGGGTGCTTATCGACATCGAAAGTGATGACCTGCACGTCAGCTGCGAGCGGCGTCTTCAGCGCATCAGTGTCTGCCGTTTCATACAATTCCCTTGCCCGCTTCCGTAGTACCTCCGGATTCGTTAACGCTTGGGACCGCCCTCGTTGCTCTGCACTGGCTAGTGCAGCGTTGTACGCAGCGCGCGCAAGCGCAATGTCAAGTGCGATTTTTTCGCGGTCGGACCAAACAAATGTACCGGACCGCAGTACCGATTGAGCGTTTCGCCAGGTTGCTATTTCTTCTACGCTTCGCGTGTATGCCGAAGGATTGCGCCGAAAGTCGTCATAGCTACCGTCGGTCAGTGCAAGGTTGAGCGCTCGAACGTCTGCGGCGGATACGCTGGCTGCGCCCATCCGTCCGAGCAATTTGTCTTGCTTATCCTGGCTGCTGACCACTCCTCCCGGCTCGGCAGCACCCGCCGCTGATGCGATGGTTAATGCCAAGGAGACGCCACACAGCGTTACCGTGACGAGAGACATCAATGTTTCTCGGCGCGGTCTTGTCGGCGTCGTGCACTGGTTTTGGCGCATTGGCAGAAGCCTCCGCCTTGTCATTGATTCCAGTTTCTGTACTGGCCGTCGAGGCTGCACGTTCCGTTCTTCGGGCAGGTGTCGTTACGGACGTTTATATAGTACGTGCGCCCCGGTTCGACCAACGCGGTTCCAGCTCCGACTCGTCGTTTTTCCGTCGTTAAGTTCACTGCAAAATCGATCGATCCTGTAGCGACGATTTGAGCGCTCGATGGATCAAAGTCGTTCGGGCACAGCGATACCGATACGGTGCGTTGTCCGTTTTGTGATATCGGAGAGTTGGTTCCCACCCATACCGGCAAGTACGACTTGCCGACAGACGAGTCGCCCGCCCCAACATTTATGCCGAGGGTATAAACAGCCCCGCGACCGCCCATCGTGATGTCATTTAATGCGATGTAGTTGTCTGAGTAGTTGATCGTTCGGGCGACGTCTCCAGACGTGGTGCAGGCACCGGCGGTCGGAGCGGCAACAGAATACGTTGCATTGGCCGATGCAGAACTTACGCCGTTGTTGAGCGCGACCGCGACGGCGAGATTAGCACCCGCAGCGGTTGAACTTGACGGGATTGAATAGCTGCTTGATGTCGACACCGTGGTGTTGTTAACCGACCATGAATAGCTCGTCGGCGTGCCTTGGGCACATGAGACCGTGAGGTTTGGCGTAGCTCCTGCGGTCAGCTGCGCACTGCCGGGATTTATTACACACCCTTGTAGAGACGGAGTCTGCGCTGTACTGGTCGTCACAGTGACTGTGTAAACATTACATAACGTAGGCTGTGTTGATGAACATGCAGTCAACGTGTAGGTCTTGGACGCGTTGGCCACGAGTGTCAGCAAATCTTGCGCCGTGCTTCCAGATTGTGTTAGCACCCCGCTCCAACTCAGAGTTGCACCAGCTTGGCAACTTGCTGTCAAATTTATTGTTGTCGACGTTATTGCCGAAATTGATTGTGGACTGGCGACTAGTGAGGAGCATGTTGGGGCTCCATTAGAAGCGCTGCCGCTTAACGTAAACGCGGAAAGCGAGGTGCCTGATTGAAGATTAGCGGCCGTCGGAAGCGCGAACACTGTGGTGGTCACGCAGCTCATACTTTGCCCCGTCTGATCACAGCGGGTGTTGGATGCGCCGGTCGCTGACTGAGCATGTGCGGGTTGAAAGAAATTCAACGCAACAATAGCGGCGAATGCGGCTGTGTAACCGCGGACTGTGTAAGTTTTATGTCGGGAAACACGTGGACGCTCGCCCACAATTTTGGCAGCATTGGATAAATTAAGCACGACAACTCCTTGTTTCATTTACGGAAGTTCGCGATGGCTACTTCCGCCTTGGCAATACGATTACGGAATTTACACCGCTTGATACCCCGACTATTTTCTCTTTTAATTGTAGCGCACGATCAACGCAGTCGTCGTGCATTTTTGTAAACGTTTTGATGGTTCCCGACCATCGGTGCACGCTGCGCTCTGAACGGGTTTAGTGGCTCAAACAAAGCATAAAACGGAAGCGAATTCTTGGTGGCGCACCACAAAAAAAGCGGGCTTACGCCCGCTTGAATTCAAAACACTTTTTTCGCGTTGCTCATTCCAAAAACCGGAGTGAGCAACACGGTACTTCTATCCGCATCAACGCCAGAATTATGGCGTGATGTTACGACGGAAGTTCAGGTTGTAGCCACTGTTGTAGTTACCGTTGGCAGTAGACGCGCGGTACTCAGAAACAGCGAATCCGATGGTCGGTAGACCCTGGAACGTTACCGCGCCAGTTACAGCTGGTTGAATACCAGCAATATTTACAACCGTAGTTTGGCTGGTTGGCTGTGCCACCAGTTGCGCGGCGTTACGGAACGTCAATGCAGCCCAACCACCCTCTTTGCCTGCGCGCTGGAACGCGAGGAAACCACGTGCGTTAGTTGAACCCAACGAACGTGAAGGACCGGTTACAAACGCGTTTGCAGCAGGGCCTGCCAAGCCGCCAAAGCTAATGACGTTAGCCTCGTAGCAAAGACGTGGGCTCGCCGACTGGCTTGGGGAGAAGTCATCGTTCGAAGCGCTGACACCCTCCTCACGATCAGTCGAACTCAGACCGACGGTGTCGCATGCTCGACCGAGGCCCAGAAAGTTACCTAACGAGTCGGTAATATCACCATCCCACACATTTTGGAATGGTGGGGTTGCAATAAACGTGCCATTATTTACATAGGGACGCTTCGTTGGCATAGTGACAACCCAATCAGTGCTGAGCACTGGAGCGCCGTTCGCGTCATTTGAGTACGCGTATTCGCCGAGAACTGCACTGTGCATCAAGGTTGCAGAAACTGCGTCAATACCGCGTGCGAAGTTGGCAGCCACAATACGGCTGGTGCCTGGAGCAGGTGAATCAACCACTACGGCCGTCAAATTGCTACCGCTGTTCAAGCCTGGCAACAGGTTGTTCGACGATGTTGGACCGCCGGTATAGCCAAAGCCTTGAATCGCCGTTGCGTTATAACCATTGGCCATGCTGCTACCGACGATAGTGGCGTTACCAAACAAGCCACCTGAGGGCAGACCATATTCGGCACCGCGATTTACAACTTCGGCGTTGGTGATAACTGGGAAGGTCGTACCGGTGAGGGTCGTGCCGACGCAATCAGGGCGTCCGGTCGCTTTGTGTACAACAGCCGCATAAGTGGCCGAGGTAGAAATGATAGTAGCAAGCTCGATGATTTCGAGGTGGCCTTCACGTACACGATCCAGCGTTTGCAGCTCAGGGCGGTCAAACGGGAAAGCCACTGTACGGAATGGAATAACCGCACCCGTGTTAACGGCTGGGTTCGTGCAGCTAGCATCGCCAGAGACAATGCCAGCACCATCGCCGGAAGTAACTACTGCGGCGGTCCAAACGTCGAACGGCGACAAGAACAAGTTAAAGTCAAGGACCTCGGCAGAGTTTTTACCCTCGACGAAGCGAACCTTCACTACTTTGGCCTGAGTCGTCGTATTTACGACAGAAATAAGCGTGTTGTTGTTATTACGAACAGTGTAGTAAGGGTAGAGCAGAACCTCGCCCAGACCGTCCGGATTAACGTTAACTGCGCTCGCGTTAGCGGCAAGCAGCATGGTCGCACTAGCGACTGCTGCAAATACAGCTTTTTGTTTAAACGATTTCATTATGTGATCGACTCCTGTGTGTGAGTGCTTTGAATAGAGAACCAACAGCAATACGGATATGTATTAACTTGAATGTAGCCCGAAATTACTTTCGAATCAAGAAGAAATTTGATCCATCCCATGCCCAACGCTCTGTTGAAGGCAACAGATGTTGCTTTAATCCAACACGTGGCAGGCGCACGCTTGCATCTATGTACACCATGATTGTACAAATCTCTGCCTCACAGGCGGCCTCACCAACGCGGGGTGATTTAGGTTGAAACTGAGCCCATTGGCGCTCCAGATCCCCCGCACTGTAGCCATTGCGTGAGGCTGGGGTGAAGTAAAGAAAGGCCTTGTCGTAGTCTCCGGCGGCCATCGCCGTCCAGCGCTCCAGCGCACGGGCGGAGGCGCGCGCAGCCAAATCAGACGGCGGCGCAGAGACAGTGACGCTGGCAGGTCCACCCGACACACTGGTGCAGGCGGACAGTGCAATTGATGCCGCGACCAGGCCAATCAGTCGAATCATTTGGAAGCTTGACGTAAGTTGCATTATCTGGACGGCGTTGCGATTGAGGTAATAGAAAAATTCATAAAATTTGATTTGAGTGGCGACACTGATGTCAGTTCCGCATCAGACGGAAAGACGGGCTACGGCTGCGCCGCCTCGGGCGTAACTCGCAAGGGGGCGGCGACGCCGGTCAGCGTGTCGGATGCCAGCAACGGGCGTTTTCTCACGTCGCCGTTGGCCGGAAGGTCAACGGTGCCAACGGCTGGAAGGAGCGTTTCGATGCTTTGCAACTTTCGACGCAATTCATCCACGATGTCTCGTGTGTCCTCTACCGAACTCATGATGCGCGGGGTAATGAGCAGTACGAGTTCCGTCCTGTCCGACTGCCAGGTTTGGCTGCCGAAAAGCCCGCCCACCCCAGGGATGGCCGACAAAAGTGGCAAGCCACTGCTGGAATTGCGCGAGCTATCCTGGAAGAGCCCTCCCATCAGCATGGTGTCGCCTGACGTCACCATAACGCTGGTGGAGGTTGATCGACGGGTGATCGGCGGGTTTGGATTGCCCTCGGTGGCGACCCCGGCGTCACTGTTCTCTTGCTGAATTTCAAGAAACACGTTGTTGCCGCTGACGCGTGGCGTGACGTTGATGTTGATGCCGGTGTTGATGTATTGAAACGAATCTGTGCTGGTAGAGGTTGTAGTGAGATTGTTGGTCGTCTGCGTGCGCACCGAGATCTGCTTGCCTGCGGAGAACGATGCTTTTTGATTTTCAAGTGTAATCAGCGTGGGCTGCGCGAGTGTGCGAATTTTTTCGCGCTTATCGGCAAGATTCAGAATTGCGCGCACCGCGTCGCTGCTCTTCCACGTGTAGGTGAATGCACCGCCTACGAGCTGACCCAAACCGTTGGCGGACGTGAGTCGATTTTGCGAACCTTCAAGCTTGCCCTGGAAATAACTTTGCAGACCGAACTGAAGATCCCCGGATAGCGAGACCTCGGCGATTTGTACCTCAATGGCCACCTGTTTGGGCGGCGTATCGAGTTTGCGCAGCGCTGACTCGATGGAGGCGTATTCGGATGGTGTTGCAACAATGAGAAGCGCATTTCGATCTTTGTCGGCAACGATCGTGGCGTTTCGTGCAAGCCCGGTACCGGCTGCGGTCGCGCCAACCGCACCAGTAATCGGCGTTTGCAGCGCGGGGAGTGGAGCAGTGACACTCGCCGGTGCACCAGCAACATTTCCAGGCAGCGTCAATGGCTGTCCCCGCATCGGCGAGACTACCGTGTTTGGCTGTTGCCCCGGTGCCACCGTGGCAGCCGTAGCCGCCGAGGCGGGGCGCGCGCCGCCCATCGCCTGCTGGAGTATCGGCTGTATCTTTTCCGCCTGGGTGAATTGCAATACATGCACATACAGTCGGGCCCCGCCACCTGCGTCCTGTCCGTTATCGAGCCGATCTAACAGCACCCGGGCCTGAAGAATAATTGCTGGCCTCGGCGAAACCAGTAACAGCGCGTTCATGCGATCAATCGCCGTAACGCGAAGCAAGCCCGCAAAGGGGTTCGAACTAGCTGGAAAGATGCGATCCCATTCAGCGAGCACGGTCTTGGCTTCAGAGCTTTGCAACGGATAAAGCAGGATCGACATTCCGGCAAACATGTCGACGTCAAACATATCGGCGATTTCAACGTAGTGCCGCAGCTCGCTCTCGCTGCCCGTCAAAAACAGCAAATTGCGCAGTTCATCGACGCGAACAGCCGCCTCGCCGCCACGGGCGAAGGGCAGGATAATCCGCTGCAGCTCTTTGGCGCCAATATTCCGGACCGGAAGAATGACCACGGCCGCTCCCTGACCCTGAGGCAAGCCCAGGCGAGGCGTAGTGATGCCGGCAACAGACTCTGCAGACGGCAACACTTTCCAGATCTGGCCGTCGCGGACTAGGGATGCACCAATGCCGCGCAGCAACACCTCAAGGGTGGCAATAAGATCAACCCGGGCAATCCCTTTAGGCGTTCGCAGGCTAACGGTACCGCTAACTCGCGGATCGACAATGAAGTTTTCACCAAGCAGGTCGCCGAGAATGTTTTTGACAATCTCACGAATATCGCCATTTTCAAAATTTAAGGAAATGGGTGCTTGTTTGGCTGCATCCGCCGTACCCACAATCTCCCGTGGTAGCCTAAACAGGTCTGCGCGACCCAGTTGCTGGAATGGTTCAGCAACCACCCGCCTTGGTGTCTCAATATCGACCGCGTTGCTCGCTCGGGCTTGCGACGGCGCACTGGCCGCGTGCCTCGGAACCAAGGCAGGGCGAAGATCGGGTACGACAACCCGCTCGGGATTTTGCGTGCATGCACCGAGGATCATCATCGCGCACAACAAGGCAGAGTTGCGGCCAGTTCGTTGATCAATCATGAATGATTCTTTTCTATTATGAGGCGTGGCGGCACATTTGCACCCTTAACTGCCATGAAGTTGCGACTAGTCACCGGATCACGAAACATAACTGCCCGAATCATCCCCAGCGCCAAACAGCAACAAAGCTATTGCATGTTCCGTACGTAAGTGAGGAGCTTCGCGACGCCGAACGTGTAATCCCCGACATCACTGCGTAGCACGCGCATTGCGTCGCGCCTCCAGCAATTCAGCGACGGAGATCCGCCCCGGAATCGGGCCTCCCTCTCCAGCGCCCGGGAATCTAAGTTGAGGTGTCGCTGCCACTGGCGGCGGATCGAGCGGTGGCACCCCCGACGTCATGACACGCGGGCCGGTTTGCTGCATCTCTGCGCCCGCTTGAGGCTGCATGGGTGGCTGGGACAGAAGCGCGGGAAGTGAACCCATCGGGGGCGGCGGAGCAGGCGGCGGAACGCGACCCGACGCGGTGAACTTGGCCATCTCTATGACGTCTGTTTCCCCCTGGAAGGACAGTGTCACCTGCGTGGGCTCGACTTTGGCGACGGTCATTTCTTGCAGCTGATCGCCCTGACGAACACTGGTGACGCGATTGGAGGCGATTTCGCGAACTTGGGCAATTTTTACGGCACCCAGATCGGTGATTCCGATCAGTTGATACAGCCCGCGCCGAACTTGTGGCTTGGGCGGCTCTGGCGCTGCGGTCACGAGTTGCGTCGGCGCTGGTTTACGGCTTGGGTTTAGCAGTGGGCGCTCGACGATTTGGCTATACGCGGTGGCCTCGGAGCCGAGACGAAAATCCGGCAACACCGAAGTGGCGTCCTGTCTGACGACACCGGAACGTAGTTGCAAGGGGGGCGCGGTAAGCGCGGCACCCCAGTCGGTTTCTATCCCCAGCGCAACGAGCAGAGCAACTGCCACAGTTGACAATACGTTGCGCAGCGTAAACAACGCACTCATCCCCTCACCCCGCCTACCGTCGCGGTGACTGCGGGTTGAGCGCTTTTAACGGGTGTGGACTTTGGCCCGTAGGCCTGCACCTCAATCTGCGCAGAAACTTCCGGCTCTTGATTGGGCGGTGGCTTGTAACCGCGCGGCACGGTGGCGCGAAGCGTCACGTTCTCGACGAACAGATACGGAATGGACGTCTCTAGCGCATACAACGTTTTTTGTAAAGCGGCTGGGGTGGCGTTAAAGCCGACGTTGAGCGAATACACGCGAAAGCCGCCTTCGTCTTTGACGGTGACAGGCTGAATCGAAGTCAGGCGCGCCAAATTAGTCTCAAGCATCGGGCGAACCAGGTCAGTGAGCTCTGCGCCACCGAGATTGGGCGCGGAGTTCTTGAGGAAAAACCGACCGCTTTCCCGAGCCTTGATGACATCCAGAGCGCGCTGGTGCTCGCCTTTGGTAGAGGCGATACGTTGGTAGCGTTCAATTCGGCCCTCTGCTGCCACGCGGGCTTCTGCGTAGCGGTTGTAGAGCAGGTAAGCCGGCACCACGACCGCTGCAATGACTGCGCTGGCCAGTACTAGCACGAGCGCTAACGCTAGCGCACGACCACGGCCTCCGTTTGGGAGATTCATGGACGCTTCTCCGGCGTCGCACTATTTATCGACGCGCCCGCGCCAGACGGTGCAGTAACGGCAGATGGTAACGGCGATTTTCTTACTGCGTCAGCGGGCGTAAGGACGGGATAGGGAATCGGTGTGGTCACCGGGGTTGGCAGGATTACCACCGCCTGCGCTTTCGCCGCCGTTGGCGCGCCCGCGGGCGCTGACGGTGAGACGGGTACCGTGATCACAGCAGCGGTGTCTGTCAACAGCAGCGCTTTCGGCATCTCGGCAGCAGTGATTTCGCCCGCAATGTGAAAGCGTTCTGCGTTCGGCGCCACACGGGTCATTGCTGCCTTGAACGTCGGATCTTTAATCAGTGGCGACTCTTGCACGATCTGCAGAATCTTACCGCCGCTGCCAGTCTCGCCCTGCAACACGACTTCTTTGCCTTTTTGCGTCGGAATGGTGCGAATCTCGATCAATTGCGCCCACGTGTCGTCTGGCAACCGCTTGCTTAGATCATCGAGTAGTTGCACCACCAGCGGACCACTGTATTTGCGGGCGAGTGGCAGGTTGTATTCGCTGATCTGCTTTTCGAGCTGACGCTGCACCACACTTGCGACTTCGGCATCAGTCTTGACGACAGACTCAATCGGATTCAAAGCCAGAACATGCTGCCGCATCTGCCACAGTGGAAAGGCAACCAGCATGATGACCAGCGCCGCACACAGCCCAAGGAGCGCAGGTGTGATCCAGCGACGGGGCGCATGGCCCTCGTCGGCGTCCGTTTGCGTGATTTTGAGTAAATCCAGCGACGTGTCAACGTCGGGCGGTGACAGCAATAGGCGCGACACCGTGATGTTGCGGCGCTTCGCCTCGGCAAGCATCGGGTCAACACGCATGCGCGGCGCTGCCGCTAGCTCGACGGTGCAGGTGCCCGCAGACAGATTTTTATGCTTGACGCGAAAATCGTAGTAAAGTTCAGAGGCTTTAAGCGGCGTCAATCTGTCCAGCTCGTAGCCCAAGACCTGTTGCAAACGATCCTGCACTGCCAGCGGCATTTCAAGCTCACGACGAAACCCGTTCGCCTCGCCAATCACCACCGCTACCGAACCGCCCCGCTGCGCAAGCGCTGAACTCAAAAACGGTTTCGATTGATCCAACGCAGCCGCTGCGAGCCACACGCGATCCGCGCTGGGAGCCCATAGCGCGGGACGGCGAGCGGTTGCCAGCGTGTTGCGCAAGCCGACGGGTACGCAGTCTTTAAGTTGCTGCCGCCACCACGACAAAAAATGGCTGAAGCTTTGCGCCGCGCGTGACGGCGTGGCGTAAGTATCAGCCATTGACGCCTCGGCTGGCGTTGGCCATAGGCATAAGAGGCGCATCGGTCGGCAAGCCCCTTTGCCACAAAAAAAACTGCGGTCGCCCGCGCACCACTCCGCCTATGCGCAGGCTCGCCTCACGCGACGATTTGATACCGGACGCCGTGATGGCATCGGCGCGAACACGGATGGCGGTTTGCCCGCCTGAAAAATAAGGACTGCTGAAAGGCACCGGCGGCGGCGGCACACCATCGCGAAGGGCCTGATCACGCTGCTCAACCCAGCCTTGCGCCTGCGCGGCGTCGATACCGGGCACCAGACCCAGAACCAAGGCGGAGGCGACCTGCGGATCAATGCCGGGCGAACGACCAAGTACGGTCAGCAGTGGTGCCACGGCGTTGTAGAGTTTCGGCGTCATGCCCATCACGTTCTGGAGTTCCTCTATTGCCACGAAAAAGTCATTAGTCGGCAGCACCTTTTTACCGGCTGCCTTGTAGTCGTCTGCTTCGGCCCCGTTCGGGCGCTTGAGATTATCAGCGTCCGTCCAGTCTTTGACGGCGGCAACGATGGCGTCGGCCTCGTCGTCGGTCGCCCCCCCGAACGTGAACACCTTTTTGAGAAGGGGTTCTGCCGCAAAGTTCAGATCGATTTTAGCAGTCTCGCTTTTAGCCGTAACGGCCATCTGCATGCCATTTTCAACCCAGGCGTGAACTTGACCGTCAGCTTTCCACTGCAAAAGCGCGATTTGGACATCGGCCGAGCGGGCGCGGCTCAGCTCATAAACCATACGATTAACCGCCCCATCGGCGGCCGCCTGGCTGGTCGCCGAACCCAGCGTATTGGCGGCAACCTGCGTACTGATGCGCTGACTCTCCGAGAACGGCAGCGCGATCAGCGTCAGGAAAATCACCAGACCGAGCACCATGATCAGCGCGATGCCGGACTGCTGCCGATTGTTGCGGTGGGGCGTCATCGCGTCACTATGCCCTGAATGATGCAGCGCTGGCGCTGAAAATCGAAGTTGCAGCCGAGCGCTTGCGAGAGCTTGAGCGGCACGGTTAAATCAGGCCACTTGCGATTGCCCGCTTCAGTCACACGAAGCGTGATGAGCGTCGGCATTCGTGAATTTTCGTCCCACGAATCGAGCCACACACCCCCATCCGGGTTCGTCAGCGGATCGTCGCCGGGGTCAAAATATGAAATGGTGAGGGTCTCGATGTTGTCGGCAAGCACGATGGCCTCCGCACTCGCGAGATCAGGCACGGCTTTCTCGTCGGGTACCACCGGCAGCCGACGTAGCACGAGTTGGCTGCCTTTGCTCGCCGCGCCTGAACTGGCGGACTTCGCCACGGCCAACTGCCACCACAGGACGCCGCCTTCAGCAATCTGCGACGTGACCGGCGCAAAATAGGTCAAGGTGCTTTGTTTGCCGCTAAATTTGAGCGGCTGGTTCACCTCGCGTCGCCAACGCAGCGGTAAGGCACCACCGATGTGATCCCGCAAGAACGCTTGCGTCCGCGCGTACTGCTCGGTGCGTTCAACAACATCGGTCGCAGCGGTCGTGCTGCGCTCGGCACCGCGAACCGTGCCCATGAGAATGGCCGCGAGCAACCCGAGCAGGGTGATCGCCGCGAGCAGCTCGATGAGCGTGAAGCCCCGTGAGTATGCGTGGTTGCGTGCGGTCATGGCGCTTGTCTTGGCACGGCGAGCAACGTGACCAGTTCGACCGTGCGTCCACGGTTTCCCGGTGCATCGTTTGCGCCAGCGGCAACGACGCGGGCGATCACCCGTTTGAGTTCTAGCGGCGGCTTGAGTGGATTCTCCGCCTCGTCGGTGGGCTCGGGAGCAACAGTGACCGTCCACGTCAATCGACCGTCGCTCGTGGTTCCGGATTCGCTGCCGTCGGAGGCTGCTTTTTCAACGCCAACACCCGCCAGCAGGGACTGCGCCAGCGTCATCGCCCGCATGTAGTCGCTGGACGTTGAGGCGGCACGTACGCCGGTTGCAAACACCTGCGACAGCGCGGCCAGACACAGCGCGGCGATGACCACGGCGACGATGACTTCGAGCAGCGTGAAGCCGTGCTGCGAGCGCTGCTTGCAACTCACGATTCGTCAATCGCGACGCGACCGTTGAGCCAGCCGATGTCGATGCGGTATTCGCGCTCTTTGACCTTCAACGTCACACGGCCACCGGTCGAACCGCCATCGGAATAAAAACGCACGCGGGCGTGCTTTGGATCGACCGTCTCAGCGGCGGTGGTAGTGAGATCGAGTTCCATGGTCGGGGGCCATTTGCCGCGCTTTTTGCCGCCAGGCAGTTGGTAGGTGCGGTCTTCCAGATTAAATTCGACGCCAACGTCAGTGCGGTTGGCGATCGCCTCGCTGCGGGCAAAACGTAAGGTTTGCGCCACAGATCGGGCGACGGCTCGTTGCTCGGCAGAGGTAACTCCGGCTGAAAAAAGTGGCGGCGACAGCGCGAGGACGATGCCGATGATCACGATGACGACCATCAGTTCGAGGAGCGTGAAGCCGTGAGCGAGACGCGCGGATTGCGAACCCGATGCCGCGAGTCCGCGTGAACGTTTACTCACTCTGGCGTCATTCTCGGCAACGCCGGGAATCCAGAAACGTGGCGGTCGCTGTGACATCAAACGCCCGAGCGACGGTCAAGGATCTGGATCCCCGCCCGACCACAGGTCGGTACATCCTGAGCCCGACGAAGGGGCGAGGATGACGCCTGCAAAAAACGGAGTCGTTGCATCACGCTGTTCGCCTTGGGTCGTTCGACGACTAGCCCTTGACGATGTCTGCGTTCGAGCCTTCGCCGCCCTCTTTGCCGTCGGCACCGAGGGATTTGAGTTCAAACGGCGTGTTGCTGGGGCCAGGCGTCGTGTACTTGTAATCGTTCGTCCACGGGTCCTTGATGTTGTCTTTGCGCAGGTACGGACCATTCCAGTTCGGCAATGCACCCGGATTTTTGATCAAGCTTTCAAGGCCTTCCTGCGACGATGGATAGCGACCGATTTCAAGTTTGAACAGGTCAAGCGCCTGCACCATCTGGCTCATTTCGGCCTTGGCGACGCCCGCTTTTGCGCCTTCGGTTTGACCCAAGAAACGGCTGCCGATGGTGGCTGCCAGCACGCCGATGATAACGATCACGGCGAGCAGCTCCATCAGGGTGAAGCCGCGTTGCGCCTTTGACGTTTGCCGCGCCGGTCGCGCCAAGGTTTTTAATGTGTCGTTGTTCATTTTCACTTTCAGTTTTCCAATTCGGTACTTTGGCTGGGTCAGGTCAAACCCAATGATCAATGGCAAACCTGACTTTTTTCTGCCAAAACTTCAATAGCTTTGTCACTAAATGTCTATTGCATTGGGCTTAGCGCTTGATTACCTCATTTATCGACTATAAGCCAAACTAAGCACTATTCCATTATCAACCGGGCATTTCAGCAAGAAGCTGTAATACATACCAACGCCGCAAAACCCAAAGCAAGGCTAGCTACGACCACCCGTCACACGTTAAATTCCGTCAACCCCAACAGCGCGCTCATCAAGGCGAAGATGATGCCGCCAACGACCACCGCCAGAGTAAGGATCAAAATCGGCTCCATCAGGCCCAGCGCGCGTTTCAGCGCGGTGTTGACCTCAACGTCATAAACCTGCGCGACCTTGAGCAACATCGCGTCCAGCCGCCCGGTTTCTTCGCCGACGGCGACCATGTGAACAGCCAATTTTGGGTACAAACCGGTTTCCATGAGCGGACGCGCAAAGCCCTGACCGGCCTTCAAACGAACCAGCACACCTTCCAGCGAATTGGCCAGCGCGCGATTATCCACGGTGTCTTTAACGATAGTGAGCGCTGGCAACAAGCTCACGCCATTGCCGAGCAGCGTGCCGAGCGTGCGTGCCAGCCGGGCGACTTCTATCTTGCTGAATAGGTCACCAAGCACCGGCAATTTAAGTTTGCGGCGATGCCATGCCAACAGCCCTTGCGGCGAACGCAGGCGGCCACGAACAAGAATAAAAATCGCCGCCGCGCCGATCAACAGCATCCAGCCGTCGTCCTTCATCCAGTGCGACAGTGCGAGCAAATTCTCGGTCGCGGGTGGAAGCGCCTTGCCAAACTGACGAAAGGTTGCCTCAAATTTAGGCACAACAAAGAAGATCATGGTGAACACGGCGACCACCGCCACGCCGACCAGCACCATCGGATACATCAACGCCGATTGCACGCTGGACCGCAACTCGGCACTGCGCTCCTGAAATTCCGAAATGCGCTCCAACACCGGCCCCAACGTGCCGCTGGCCTCGCCCGCCCGCACCATGTTCACAAACAAGCGGTCGAAGTGTTTCGGATGCTCGATCAACGCCTGTGACAACGATTTACCGCCGCGAACACGGTCGCGTAAATCCTGCAAAAGTGCCGCCATAGGGCCGGTGTCAGCCAGACCGACCAGCAACTCAAACGCACGATCCAGCGGCAGTCCCGCAGCAATCAGGTTAGCCATATCGCGGGTAAAGGCGATGATCTGCGGGCGCGTGACCTTGCGCGGCGCGAGTAAACGACCGAAGAAACTTTTACCCTTGTCGTGCGACGAAAACGCGGCCGCCGACGCTGTTTGTATACGCAACAAAATCAGGCCCTGATCGCGAACCCGTTCAACGGCGTCGGCCTCGGAGGCCGCTTCCACTTGAGCCGAAACCGGGTCGCCCGACTGGCGGACGGCGTCGAATGCGTAGAGTGCCAAGTCGTACGCCCCTAGCCTTCGCGCGTGGCGCGCAGCACTTCTTCGACGGTCGTCGCGCCGGCAACCACCTTGCGCAAGCCATCGTCATACATCGGCAACATACCCTCACCGAGCGCGGCACGGCGCAGGTCGCCCGCGTTCGCCTTCTGCATGATAAGACGACGAATCGGCTCGGTCAGCGGCATCATTTCGGCGATACACATCCGGCCCGTGAAGCCGGTGTTGCTGCAATGGGTGCAGCCCATCGCCTTGTACACGGTGGGTTGCGGGTCAGCGGTGACGCGTCCGAAGCCCATTTCTTTAGCCACTGCTACGTCCAGTTGATGCGGCTCGCGGCAGTGCGTACATAACGTGCGCACGAGGCGCTGCGCGAGCACGCCGACCAGCGTACTGGTCAGCAAATAATCGTCAACACCCATGTCCATCAGTCGGTTGATGGTGGCGGGCGCGTCGTTGGTGTGCAGCGTGGAGAGCACCAGGTGGCCCGTCAGCGCGGCTTGCACGGCGATTTCGGCGGTCTCCAGATCGCGAATTTCGCCGATCATGATGATGTCCGGGTCTTGCCGCACGATGGAGCGCAGTGCGCTGGCGAACGTCAACTCGATCTGCGGCTTGACTTGAATCTGGTTGATGCCGGCCATCTGATATTCGACTGGATCTTCGACCGTGAGAATCTTCACGTCCGGCTGATTCAGCTCGTCGAGCGCGGTATACAGCGTGGTCGTTTTGCCGCTACCGGTCGGGCCGGTAACCAGCAAAATGCCGTTCGGCTGCGCCAGCGCTTCTTTAAATTTGGCGAGGATGTCCGGCGCGAAACCGAGCTTCTCAAAGTTCAGCTGCACGCCGCCTTTGTCCAAAATACGCATCACCACGCTCTCGCCGTGCATCGTCGGCACGGTCGACACGCGCAGGTCAATGTCCTTGCCCTGAATACGCAACCGGATGCGGCCGTCTTGCGGCAGGCGACGCTCGGCGATGTCGAGATTTGCCATGATCTTGACGCGTGAAATCACCGCAGCCGCTTGGCGTTTGGGGGGTGATTCGATTTCGTGCAGCACGCCATCAATGCGGTAGCGCACGATCAGGCGGTTCTCGAACGGCTCGATGTGAATGTCCGAGGCGCGGGTTTCGAGCGCGTTGGTGATGATCAAACTAACCAGCCGGATCACCGGCGCTTCGGAGGCCAGATCCTTCAGCTGCTGAATATCGTCACCGAGCGCGTCGGCGTCGATGCGGGCTTCGAGGTCGCCGTCGGACAGCGAACCCACCACCGTACGACCACCGCCGTAAAGGCGTTCAATGGCAGTGTCAATGTCGGTGCCGACCGCGACAACGCGATGGATTTGGCGATTGGTGACAATCTCGAACGAATGGCGAACGAAGTCGTTGAAGGGGTCGGCGACGGCGAGCGTCAGCGTGTCTTCGTCCTCCTCAATCGGCAGCGCTCGCGAATCGCGCAGAAAGCGGGCGGAGATGCGCTCTTCAAGAATTGGCATTTCGGGGAAGGCGGAGGTCTCGACATAAGGCAAATCGGCTTGCACAGCAAGTGCCTGAGCGATGTCACGCGCCGACACGACGCCGAGGGTGGTGAGCAGGTTGCCCAATTTTTCCGGGCGGGTTGACGCGGCCTGAAGACGCAACACACGATCCAGTTCGTCCTCAGAGACTTTGCCGCGCGCGAGCAGAATAGCCCCAAGCTTCAGGCGCTTAATAGGGGCGGCTTGAGTCGCAGTCTGCGTATCCATAACGGCTGTTTCCACCCACGTCACCTATGTTGATATTGTTGTGCTCACATTGCTCACCGTTGGATTCTAATGAGCGGGCTAGGTTCACGGAGTCTTCAACAGGCGCAGTCCCCTACAATTTATTGGCAAGATTACCAATACCCAAGTGCGAGTTATATGAAAAAGTACATGTGCCTGATCTGCGGCTGGATCTATGACGAAGAAACTGGCTGGCCGGAAGACGGCATCAAAGCGGGCACGCTATGGAACGATGTGCCGATGAACTGGACCTGCCCTGAGTGCGGCGCGCGGAAGGACGACTTTGAAATGGTCGAGATTTAGAGCATAGGGCTAAGGCGAGATACGTGCGCTACAAAAAATAGTGATCCGCAAGCAGTGCGCCAAACAGCAGCGATAGATAGGTAAGCGAATAGCGAAACACGGCGCGGGACTTTTGATCGGTATAGTTTTTACGCAGCTGCATCACCAGCTGCACAAAGCGCAAACCCAGCACCAGTGCGGCAACGGCGTACAACCAGCTATTCATTCGAATGGCGAACGGTAGCAGCGACACCGCCAACATCAGCCACGTGTAAAGCAGCATGTGCAGCAACGTGAATTCGCGGCCATGCGTCACGGGCAGCATTGGCAGGCCCGATTTTTCGTAATCTTCTTGCCGGTATAACGCCAGCGCCCAAAAGTGCGGCGGCGTCCACGCGAAAATGATCAGGAACAGAAGCAACGGTGCGGCCGACACGTCATTGGCCACCGCCGCCCAACCGAGCACGGGCGGCATCGCCCCCGCAGCGCCCCCAATCACAATGTTCTGCGGCGTGTTCGGCTTCAGGTACAGCGTGTAGATAAACGAATAGCCGAAAAACGTTGCCAGCGTGAGTGCCCAAGTAAGGACGTTGGTCGTCGCGATCAGCACGGCGCTGCCCAGCGCGCCAAGGATCAGCGCGAACACGACAATTTGCGTGGTGGTCAGCGTGCCCTGAGCCGAAGGCCGTTTGTCGGTGCGCTTCATCTTGGCATCGACCGCCGCCTCCAGCAGGCAATTCATGGCGAAGCTCGCGCCTGCGATCAGCCAGATACCGAGATTGCCGCCGATCAAAACCGTCATCGACGGCAATGACTTATCCACCAGCAGCATACCGATGAATGCCGTAAACACCGCCAGCAAAGTGACGCGCGGCTTGGTGACGATCCAATAGTCTCGCCAGCGCTCGCCGGTGCGGTTCCAGTTGCTCACGTGGTTACGCCTAGCCGATCCGCGACGCGCGCAGCAGGCGCGCCAGATCTTGATTTAATTTTTTGATGTCGGGATTCATCGGCCACAGGATGACCTGATTGCCTAGCGGATCAACCAGCAAAATGCCGCGATCCAGCGCCGCGCGCCAAGGCTCGGGCAGCGTCGATGGTGCCTCAAGCACCACCAAATCCGGGTTGTCCGCGTTGACAGGCGCAGTGAGGGAGCGCGGAACCATCGCCACCCGAACCAAGCGTTCGCGCTCACGGCCCAGCATGGTGCGCGCTTGACGGGTCGCATAGAGTGCATCCACGCACTCAGCAGCGCAAGCGTCCGGGATGAGCATCATCAACCGCCACTTTCCTTTCCATTTTTCTGCGGCATCCGCCGGCACGTTGAGCGGCGTAAGCGGGCGCGTTTCAAGCAATTCGCCGTAGCTTTTGCCTGCATTCGGTTGAATGAAGTAATACGCCACCCACGCCGACACAAACGGTGCAGCGCACACCAACGCGACCAGCGCAATCATTTTTGTAGAAGATTTCAAACGCAGCCCAATTTATGCTTTACGAAAACTGAGGACTAAAAATATGATGATCGCCATCGCGGCAAAGGCGTACCACTGTAGCTGATAACCGCGATTTTTCTCGAAGCTCGCTCCGGGCAAGGGTCGCGCAACCTCGACGAAACCCGGGCCGGTTGCCTGCTCCAGTATGAACGGTTCAACGGTGCGCTTCAGGCGCGCCGACAATTCCGGCAAGCTGACATAGTTCAACCGCTGCCCGCCATCATTGTCATCGGTGCCAGGATTTCGTGAGGCAGGCGTGTTGATTCGCCCAGTAATAGTCACTCTACCCTGTGGCGTATCGACAACTGGCAACGAGGCGCGAATGCCAGATGCTTTCAGCCAGCCACGATCCACCAGCACGGTGCGACTTGCCGCCACAGCGGAATCAACACGAAAGCTCTGCAACAACCCGTAACCCGCCGTTGCATCCACAATACGGTTGTCGATATAAAACAACTCGTCCGTCACGAAAGTTCCGGTGAGCGACAGAGTGCGATAGCGCAGTTCAAAGCCGGTATCAGCTCCGGTCCGAAGTTCATCGAACTTAAGTGGAGCCGCTGCCAAGGCCGCATGCAGTTGCGCCTGCTGCGCGATTTTGTATTCAGCCCGTTCGCCTTGCCAGTTGCCCAACCGAATATTAATCGCTGCAAAAAACACAGTGAGAATCAATGCCCACATCGTCGGGCGAAATCGTCGTTGTCGACTACGCAATGAAACTATCTGACCAGGCACGAGCTTCTCACTAAAATTGCGGAATGAGGTGGCTTGTAATTCTGTGTCTAGTGGCAATTGTTGTGTCGATGGCGTCGGCGCTCTTGTATCTTTTTCGAGGTGGCGAGGGTGGCTCGTCCAAGATGCTGCGAGCGCTCACCATCCGGGTTGCAATTTCTGTGGGGCTTTTTGTATTTCTCATGCTGAGCTACAAATTGGGCTGGATCGGGTCGCAAGGCCTCCGCTAATCACGCCGTGCCCTCGTCCACAAAAACACAAAGGCGGCATTTAAGCCGCCTTTTTTATTGGGCAAGCGGTTTTCGCGTCTAAAGCATGTAGACGATGACGAACAGTCCCAACCAAACTACGTCAACAAAGTGCCAATACCACGCTGCCGCTTCAAAGGCGAAATGATGCTTATCGTCGAAGTGGCCGCGCATTGAGCGCACCAAGATGACCGTCAGCATGATTGCTCCAATCGTGACGTGAAAGCCGTGAAAACCGGTCAACATGAAAAACGTTGAGCCGAAGATTCCGCTGGTGAGCTTGAGGTTCAGTTCACTGTACGCGTGAACATACTCGTAAATCTGTAACGTCAGAAATATCGAGCCGAGAATAATTGTCGCGGCAAGCCACAGAATGAGTTTGCTGCGCCGATTGGCCAACATTGCGTGGTGAGCAATGGTCAGGGTAATGCCGGAGGTCAGTAGCAGCGCCGTATTGATCGCAGGAATGCCCCAAGCGCCCATCGGCGAAAACGCGTCTTTGATGTAAGGACCGGTAGTCGGCCAAGTTGCTGCAAATTCGGGCCATAGATTTTTCGAATCGATGGAGCCCAGATCGGGCACCGACAACACGCGCGCATAAAACAACGCACCAAAGAACGCTGCGAAAAACATGACTTCCGAAAAAATGAACCAGCTCATGCTCCAGCGGAACGACGTGTCGACATTTTTGCCGTAAAGGCGACCTTCGCTTTCCTTAATCACCACACCGAACCAGCCGAACAACATGTAGAACAAAAGCAAAAAGCCAGCGCCAAGCAGGTATTGACCAACGCCAATGCTGTTCATGCTAAACACAGCGCCAAAGGCGAGCGTCAGCAGCGCAATGCTGCCCACGATCGGCCAGTGCGACGGTTGCGGAACAAAATATTTGCCGATTGCAGCGGTGGCGGAAGGTGCGCTCATAAGTAGGACTCGCTAAATGTGTCGAATAATTGTGACAGGCTACTACCCGGGCAATGGCTTCAGCATCGCTTGCGTCTCTAACTTGCCGATGGGAGTTTTAGTCGCTGGCGGTACTGCGGCACCGGGTACTTCGAAGAAAGTGTACGACAGGGTAATGGTGTTGATGTCCTTGGGCAACGCCGGATCGACTACGAACACGACCGGCATATGCCGCGTTTCCTGCGCGACAAACGTCTGCTTGGCAAAACAAAAACACTCCAGCTTTTTAAAGTGCTCCGCAGCCTGCGACGGGCCATAGCTCGGAATCGCCTGTCCGATCATGTCGCGTGAGGTGGTATTGTGAACTTCATACATCACGGTCGTGAGCTCGCCAGGATGAACCGTCAGCGTCGAAAACTCAGGCTTGAAGCTCCACGGCAGGTTGCGCGTGTTGGCGTCGAATTCGATCTTGACGCTTCGCGTCACATCAACTTGCGAATTCTTTAATTGCTCCGGCTTCATGAAGTCGTTGACACCAGTGACCTCGCAGATTTTTTTATAGATCGGAACCAGCGCAAAGCCGAACGCAAACATCACCACCACGAAAACAGCGAGCTTACGCAACATTTCACGGTTCTCTAGAAATAACAGTGGCATCGTAACGCCTTCACCCTAACTTCGAATACCAGATCGAAAGTGCCAGACACAAAGCCACGCCGCCCAGTAACCAGCCAGTGCGAAGATTGCGGCTGCGAAGGGCTGCTGCACGCCCGATGGCAGCGGTGTCGCGCTCGGTAACGGGTGCCATTTATTTGAACGCTGGCGGAGTTTCGAATGTGTGATACGGCGCTGGAGACGGCACCGTCCACTCCAGACCCTCAGCACCATCCCACGGCTTGGCCGCAGCGCGAATGCCGCTCTTGCCTGTGATCATACGGATAACAACGATGATGAAAAATATCTGCGCAATGCCGAAAGCAAACGCACCAATCGAGGACACCATGTTCCACTCAGCGAACTGCATGTTGTAGTCAGGAATACGTCGTGGCATGCCAGCAAGGCCCAGAAAGTGCTGTGGGAAGAAAGTCACGTTAAAGGCAATGAGTGACCACCAAAAGTGAATCTTGCCGAGCTTTTCTTCGTACATCCAGCCCGTCCACTTTGGCCCCCAGTAATAGACCGCAGCAAACGCTGAGAACAGCGCGCCAGCAACCATCACATAGTGAAAGTGTGCGACCACGTAATAGGTGTCATGTAACTGAATGTCCACGGGGGTAAGTGACAACACCAGGCCGGTAAAACCACCCAGCGTGAACAGGAACAAAAAGCCGAGGCAGAACAGCATCGGGGTTTCCAGCGTGATGGAGCCACGCCACATCGTTGCCAGCCAATTAAAGATTTTAGCGGCGGTCGGCACGGCGATCAGCATGGTCGCAAACATGAAGTACAACTGGCCCGCCATCGGCAAGCCGGTGGTGTACATATGGTGCGCCCACACGATGAACGACAGGATAGCGATGGACGCGGTGGCATACACCATCGATGCATAACCGAACAAAGGCTTGCGTGAGAAGGTTGGAATGATTTGCGATACGACACCAAACGCAGGCAGAGCGATGATGTACACCTCGGGGTGGCCGAAGAACCAGAAAATATGCTGGAACATGACCGGATCACCGCCGCCCGCGGCATTAAAGAACGTGGTGCCGAAATGACGATCTGTCAGCAGCATCGTAACTGCGCCCGCAAGTACCGGCATTGTTGCGATCAGTAGGAACGCTGTGATCAGCCAGGTCCAGGCGAACATCGGCATTTTCATCATCGTCATGCCGGGTGTCCGCAGATTCAGGATGGTGGTGATGATATTGATCGAGCCCATGATGGACGACGCGCCCATAATATGCACCGCAAAAATCATCATGTCCATACCCATACCGGCCTGAATCGACAGCGGCGGGTACAGCGTCCAACCGCCCGCCGCAGCGCCACCGGGAACAGCGAGTGAGCCCAGCAACAGAATGGCAGCAGGTGGCAACAACCAGAACGACCAGTTGTTCATTCGCGCAAAAGCCATGTCCGGTGCGCCCAGTTGCAACGGCAGCATCCAGTTGGCAAAGCCCACGAAGGCTGGCATGATGGCACCGAAAATCATCACAATGCCGTGCAACGTTGTCATCTGGTTAAAACGCTCGGGCTCCAGAATTTGCAGTCCCGGTTGGAACAGCTCGGCGCGAATCAGCATCGCCATGATGCCGCCGGAGATGAACATGGCGAAACTGAACCACATGTACATCGAGCCGATGTCTTTGTGATTAGTCGTCGTCACGTAGCGCATGATCCCCGTAGGCATGTGATGATGATCATCGTGCCCCGCGTGCCCCGCTTGATCGTGCCCGGTGTCCGCGCCGTGAGAGGCGTCGTGTGGAACGCTTGCCATGATTTACTACTCCTGAACTTTTCGCTACTGACTAATGCTTTACCAACTGAGCTGCATCAAACCTGACGCAGCTTACGCGCCTGCGTTAATTTCCACGCGGCGCGCTGCTCTGTTGTCGCCACCACCGGTGACTGCCGCAGGCGGCTTCATGATGATTTGATCGCGGCTGACACCGGCGGCTTCGAGTGCAGCGCGAACGGACAGCGCTTGCTCTTTGGCGAGCGTGAGATTGGCGGCGCTATCACCCGTTTTGTCGGTGTAACCTGTGATGTCTACTTTGGCGTTGCTTTTGCCTTTGAGGAAGGCAAGCGCTGCGTCTATCGACTGCTTTACGTCGCCCGGCATTTCTCTCTTGCCGGTCGCAAAATAAAGCTTGGCTGGCAATGCAGCGCTGATTGGCGCGGGTGCTGTTGTGGCGACAGGAGCGGGGACTGGTGTTGATGCTAAGGCAGTCGTAGCACCCGCAGGCAACAGGCCGCCATTTCGCGCCTTGGCGAAATCGATAGGCTGCGCGAATTCGGCAGCCTTGTTTGACCAGCTGCTTCGGGTGTACGCCATAACACCCGCCAAATCCTTATCGCTCAAATGCTTGAATGAGGCCATCGAAGTTCCGGCTTTGCCGTTGAGCAACAACGCGACCTGAGCGGCTGCGGGCCCGTTAACCAATTTTGAGCCATCGAGCGCAGGGAACTGGCCCGGAATACCTTTGCCCGTCGCCTGATGGCACCCCTGACATCCGCCGATGCCTTCAAAAATGGTCTTACCGTGTGCGACCAATTCGTCGCGACCGTAAGTTTTGCTGTCGATTACGACAGGCGCGCTGATGGCTTTGCCAACACCGTATTTAACTTTTTGCGCAGCAAGCCAGATGTCGTAGTCAGCCTGTGTTTTGACCTCAACAACGATCGGCATAAAGCCATGCTCTTTACCGCACAGTTCAGCACAGTTTCCACGAAAAATGCCGGGCCGATCGGCACGGAACCAAGCGTCGCGAATAAATCCAGGTATCGCGTCTTGCTTGACGCCAAGCGCTGGCACCCACCACGCGTGAAGCACGTCGTTAGCAGTAATCAGCACGCGAACTTTCTTGCCAACCGGAACGACTAACGGATTGTCAACCTCAAGCAGGTAATTTTCGCCCTGCTTTTCGCCGCCTTTAATCTGCGCGAGTGGCGTTGACAGCGTTGACACATAGCCAAACCCGTCATGGATGTAGTCGTAGCCCCACTTCCATTGATAACCCGTGACTTTGACTGTCATTTCCGGGGCCGAGGTGTCGCGCATGTCGAGCACCGCTTTAGTCGCCGGAAAGGCCATGGCGAGCAAAATGAAGAAAGGAATGATGGTCCACAAAGCTTCAATCGTTGCACTCTCGTGAAATTGCGACGCACTGCGACCGCTGCTCTTGCGGTGGGCATAGAGCGAATAAAACATCACGCCAAACATGGCGAAGAAAATGACCACGCAGACCACGGTAATGAGCGTGTGCAGATCAAACATCTGCTGCGCAATCGAGGAGTTTGCCGGTTGCAGATTCATTCTCCAGTCGGCCGAAGCCGACATGGGCAACAAGCCGACCAAGGTTGCAATAGCGCTTGCGCCAAGGGCATTCAAAGACTGCTTAACCATAGCGTTCAATTCAATTTTGTTTCGCACAACCCAAACTCCAGATTCATTCTCATCGCGAGCTAGCGCGTTGACAGCGCGGTGCGCAGTTCGCGCCACGCCCGATGTTGCTCGGACACCGGCAAAAATTCCAGCAGCTCTACACAGCGCCCCGATTGCCGCAGTATCACACCATGTACGCCGCCCATTCGGTCGCGTTTAAGTTCAGTCGACAGCCAACCGCGATTGAACTCAAACTGCTGTGACTTCAGCCCGCGAAAACGAAAAATTTTCACTCGGGCCTCAGTCACCTCAACGCAATCGCGATCATCGGCCGCAAGCTCCAGCCACCCGAAAGCAACAGCAATACATACTATTTCCAGTCCGGCAAACGGCAGAATCATCCAAACGCCCGCAAACCACCAGAAAAACAGCGCGAACGAAAGCGAGATGGTGGCGACTGCACCAAGAACCGCCATGCGGGTTTGACGACAGATGGCAAACTGTCTACGCCATTCGAGATTGACCGCATCCATACTGCAATAACGATCTGAAGCTTAGCTCTGCTGTCTTGGAAAACGCTCGAAGTTTAGCAAATTTGCTCGTCGCTCAATGATGCTAGTCAGCAGCGGAGTCCGCGATGCAAGCCAGCGCACAAGACGCAATGCGACTGAAATGCGAATCTGCGCGGCTGGTCAGAATGATTGGAACGC
Organism: Burkholderiales bacterium; assembly: GCA_043758415.1. GTDB lineage: Bacteria > Pseudomonadota > Gammaproteobacteria > Burkholderiales > Casimicrobiaceae > Casimicrobium. The sequence goes on along the minus strand of JAYVNO010000283.1, from coordinate 8,566 downwards.
GAGCGCCCTGGACAAGACCGGCGCATTCTCCGCCACCCACATAGACAAAACTTTTGTAAAGCAGGTTGCCCGAATTCAGATCTGGAACCACCAACAAGTCCGGGTCACCCGCGACGGCGGACTCAATGCCTTTGGCTAATGCCGCCGCAGCGGAAAACGCATTGTCAAAGCCCAATGGTCCTGCAACCACTGCCGCCCCAAAATACCCCGCCCGCGCGAGAGCGACCAGCGCTGCCGCGTCCGTCGTGGCGGGAATCCGGGTGTTGACGGTCTCCACGGCGGCGATGATCGCTACTTTCGGCGCGTCTACGCCAAGCGCACTGAGTAATTGCAACGCATTAGTAATGGCGTCTGCCTTGGTACGCACATCAGGCGCGATATTGATGACCGCATCAGTCACTGCCAGCAGCTTGTGATAGCGCGGCAAATCAAACATAAAGGTGTGAGTAATGCGGCCGGTTCCGCGTAGGGGCGACGCTCTGGCCACCACGGGTGCGAGCAATTCGTCGGTGTGCAAACTGCCCTTCATAAGCGCCTGCACGTGCCCGGCACCCGCGTCCGCGACCGCCACGCGCGCTGCATCTGCCGGGCAATTGCCGGTATCGACCATCACAGCACTGAGCGACAGATTGGCTTGCTCGGAAATAGCGCGCATGCGACTCTCGGAGCCATAAAAAACGGGATTGATCAGCCCGGCTTGTGTCGCATCAATGGCAGCACGTAGCGAAGCACAATCATGCGGAAACACCACCGCCGTGGTCACCGCTGGCAGCAACTTCGCGCGTTCCACCAACGCGAACAGCCGCGGGTGCGAGCTCCAGTATTCGCCCGCCAGGGCACTACCCGAAACACTACCAGTCAAGAGTTTGGCCGATCTGTTCGGCGGCCTCCTTCAGTGTCGGAAGAAATTCCATCGCCTGCGAAACACTCATGCGCGACACCGGACCATGCACCGCAACGGCTGCGACCACGCGTTCCTGATCGTTCATCACAGGCACCGCCAGACAACAAATGCCCGACAGATATTCTTCGTTGTCCACCGCGAAGCCGCCGCGCCGCACTTTGGTGAACTCCAACTCGAGCTGACGCAACGAAGTGAGCGTGTTTTTGGTATGCGCAATGAGCGGCGCGCTGGTTAACAGGCGGTCACGCATGCGCTTCGGTGAGTGTGCGAGAAACAGCTTGCCGCTGGCGCTCGCATATAGCGGGACCTTCGAGCCCGCATGCAAATTGATACGCAGCGGCCATGACGATTCAACGCGGTCAAGATACATCACATGATGACCATTTGGGATGGTGAGATTGCAGGTCTCGCCGACCTTTTCCACCAACTCTTCGAGAATCGCGCGGCGCGCCGAGCGATGCGGCGAATGCAGCAACACATTCGCCGCCAGATTGGTCAGACGCTCTCCGGGAACGTAGCGCTTGGCATCGGGCTCGCGCAACAGGATGCCCGCTTCCTCCAGGGTGGTCAGGATGCGAAAAACGGTCGGTTTTGGCAGGCCCACTGCCTGCATGATCTCCGTCAAGCTAACCGAACGCTCGCTGTTCGCAACAAATTCCATCACCGTCAACGAGCGCAGCGCCGCCGATCCGGCCTCGCGCCCTTCCTTGTGCTCGTCCTCATGTTCGCCTGACATCTTACATTCCTAAGTTAATCGAAGCCGCATTATGCACAAGTCGGCACAATTTACAAAAATTGAAACATGGGGATTCGTTTTTTTGGATTTCCGACTGCCAAAAAACGCCACCGCCCAGCACACTTAGCATCAGTTTCAACATTAAGAGGTTCTCATGGCAAGCAAACCGTCGAAAAAAACTACCGAGAGTGCAAAGATCGCCAAGGCCACCGCAAAACAAGGCGCCAAGGTTGATCGCCGAGTCAGCAAGGGCAAAATCAAAATGACGCCCTCAGAGGCATTCGTTGAAACACTCGTTTCGCAGGGCGTTACCGACATCTTCGGTATCGTTGGCTCGGCCTACATGGACGCGCTGGATCTCTTTGACACGGCAGGCATTCGTTTCATTTCCGTTGCACACGAGCAAGGCGCGGGGCACATGGCCGATGGCTTCTCGCGCGTGTCTGGTCGCCACGGCGTATGCATTGGACAAAACGGCCCCGGTATCACCAACTTTGTAACCCCCACTGCCGCCGCATACTGGGCGCATTCGCCGGTCGTCGTCATCACCCCAGAAACCGGTTCGATGACGTTGGGGCTCGGCGGCTTTCAGGAGACAGACCAGTTGCCGATCTTCTCGAAAATAACCAAATTTCAGGCGCATGTGAACAACAAGGCTCGCATGGCCGAACTGACCGCCCGTGCCTTTGATCGCGCACACATTGAGCTGGGGCCAACGCAGCTCAATATTCCGCGCGATTTTTTCTACGGTGAGGGTGAATACGAAATTCCAGCGCCGATCACCATCGAGCGTGGTGCGGGCGGCGAAGGTGCGCTGGAGGAGGCTGCCGAGCTGCTGTCAAAAGCGAAATTCCCGGTCATTTTGTCGGGCGGCGGCGTGATCATGGGCAATGGCATTGATGCGGCGATCAAGCTCGCGGAATTGCTCGATGCCCCGGTGTGCAACAGCTATCTGCACAACGACAGCTTCCCGGCAAACCACCGCCTCTGGTGTGGGCCGCTCGGCTATCAGGGCTCCAAGGCGGCGATGAAATTGATCGCGAGAGCAGATGTCGTCGTGGCGCTCGGTACGCGCCTCGGTCCGTTCGGCACGCTGCCGCAACACGCCATTGACTACTGGCCGAACAACGCGAAGATCATCCAGATCGACGCCGATGCCAAGATGCTTGGGCTGGTCAAGAAAATTTCCGTCGGCATCTGTGGCGATGCTCGAGCGGCAGCACTGGCGCTGGTCGCGCGACTTAAAGGCAAGTCGCTGGCCTGTCACGCTAACCGCGATGGTCGTCTTGCCACTGTCGCTAAAGAACGTAAAGCCTGGGAAAAAGAACTTGACGGCTGGACGCACGAGACGGATGCGTATTCAGTCGAGGTTGCCAAGGCGTCCAAATACATGCATCCTAGACAGGTTTTGCGCGAGCTGGAAAAGGCGATGCCCGAGCGTGCCATGGTGTCGACCGACATTGGCAACATCTGCTCAGTGTCAAACAGCTATTTGCGCTTCAACGAACCGCGCTCCATGTTCGCCGCGATGAGTTTCGGTAACTGCGGTTACGCGTTCCCAACCATTATCGGAGCGAAGCTCGCAGCACCGGACCGGCCGGCCATTGCCTACGTTGGTGACGGCGCGTGGGGCATCAGCTTCAACGAAGTGCAAACCTGCGTGCGTGAAAACATCCCGGTGACGGCCATCGTATTTAACAACGGGCAATGGGGTGCCGAGAAAAAAAATCACGTGGACTTTTATAATCGTCGCTATCTCGGCGTCGCGCTCGACAACCAACCGCACTGGGCGAACGTTGCCATCGCGATGGGCGCTGAGGGTTTGCGCATCGATCAGTTAGCCGACGTGGGCCCTGCACTTGCCGAGGCCTGCGAGGCACAAAAACGGGGCAGAACCACGATCCTCGAAATCATGGTTACCAAAGAACTGGGCGACCCGTTTCGCCGCGATGCATTGGCGCTGCCCACCCGGTTTCTAAAAAAGTACAAACATACAGAAATCAGGCGCTAGATTTTTAGCTACCATGCCATATCGCAGCGGGCGTTAGCCAGCGCGACGGCGTAGAGCGATGCGCACAAAACGGAGCATAAGGAGGAAATTATGCAATCGGTGTTTCATTTGATGAACAAGGCAATCGCTTTGGCCATCGCAAGTATTGTTGCGGTCTCTGCTGTTTACGCGCAAACGTGGCCGACAAAACCGGTTCGCCTGATCAACCCGTTTCCAGCGGGTGGTGGGACTGACACTTTTGCCCGACCCCTGAGCGCCCAACTCAGCAAGCAAACAGGTCAGCAATTTATCGTGGAAAACATTGGCGGCGCGGGCGGCACCGTGGGTGCGGCGGTTGCTGCCCGCGCTGTCGGCGACGGCTACACGTTTTTGATCGGCGCGGTGCACCACACCATCGCACCTTCGATTTATCCGAAGCTGTCGTACGACATCGAAAAAGACTTTGTCCCGGTAACACTGCTGGCGATCATGCCGTTCGTTATTGCGGTTCAGCCCACCAAACTGCCACAGGTTAAAACGGTCAAGGACCTTGTCGAATACGCTAAAGCCAATCCCGGCAAGCTGAATTTTGGTTCGCCGGGATCGGGCACTTCGCAGCACCTGACGGGTGAGTTGTTCAAGCTCGCACAGGGTATCGATATGCAGCATATTCCCTACAAGGGCATGGGTCCGGCAATGCAGGATTTTCTCGGCGGTTCGCTTGATGTGCTGATCGACGGGATGAGTGCAAGCGCCGCGCAGATTCGCTCCGGCAAAGCTCGTCCACTCGGGTTGATGGCGGCACAACGCTCACCGCAGTACCCGGACATTGCAACGCTGACGGAGCAGGGTTATCCGAACAGCGAGGTGTCGCAGTGGTACGCGATCTGGGCGATCAGGGGAACGCCGCCGGAGATTGTTGACCGCATGTACAAAGAGGTTGCGAAGGCACTCGAAGATCCGGCTATCAAGGCGAACTGGGCGGCAGCGGCTGCTGACGCTGGCGGCATGCCACCCGCAGAATTCGGTAAATTCGTACGTATCGAAATGGATCGTTGGGCGAAGGTCGCCAGAGCATCCGGCGCGAAGGTCGACAACTGAACACCTCCATGGCAGACGAAACGCACGTCGTCGCGCAGCTGATTACACGGGCGCGGGCAGCGCAAGCCATTGCAGATCGTTACGATCAGGCACAAGCAGACCGCCTGTGCGCAGCGGCCGCTTTGGCCATCATGGAACCGTCGCGCAATCGCACGCTCGCAGAACTTGCCGTTCGCGACACGGGGCTTGGCAACGTGGCTGACAAAATACAAAAAAACCATCGCAAGACGCTCGGCCTGATGCGCGATTTGCATGGCGCGAAATCGGTTGGCGTGATCGCTGAAAATAAGGCGACGGGCATCACGGAGATTGCGCGTGCGGTCGGCGTGGTCGGCGCGATCACGCCGTCGACCAACCCCGGCGCGACGCCCGCAAACATGATCATCAACGCGATGAAAGGTCGCAACGCCATCATCCTGGCACCCTCGCCGAAGGGCGCTTCCACGGCCGAATTGCTGCTGCGGTATGTGCACGCAGAATTTGATCGCATCGACGCACCCCACGATCTGGTGCAGGTGCTACCGTCGCCCGTGAGCAAAGCGTTGACCTATGAATTGCTGCAACAGGTTGACCTGATCGCCGCCACCGGGTCACAGGCGAATATTCGCGCGGCGTATTCGAGTGGGAAACCTGCATTCGGTGTGGGCGCTGGTAACGTGGCGGTGATCGTGGACGCGAGTGCTGATTTGGCCGTGGCCGCCGAGCGTATTGTTCGCTCCAAAATATTCGATAACGCGACCAGTTGCTCCAGTGAAAACAGCGTGGTCATCGTCGACGCCGTGTACGACGCCATGATCGCTGCGCTTGAGGCTCAGGGATGCATGCTGTTAACCGGCGATGAAAAAGCGCAACTGCAAGACGTCATGTTTCCTTCAGGGAAATTGTCGTCTGCGGTTACCGCCAAAACTGCTCCAGAGATTGCAGCAATAGCAGGATTGAACCGCGCAAATGCTGCGCGTGTTTTGATGGTGAATGAAACGGGCATAGGCAAAAGCTTTCCGTTCTCTGGCGAGAAATTGGCGCCCGTGATGACGATCTACCGCGCGGCCGATTTCAATGCGGCGGCACGCATCGTGGACAACATTTACGCGTTTCAAGGCGCTGGGCATTCGGTCGGAATTCACGCAGCCCCTGAACGCGCGGACCAGCTTGCATTGCAGCTTGGTCTGACGCTTCCAGTGGCACGCGTGATCGTTAATCAGGCGCACTGTATTGCCACGGGCGGCAGCTTTGATAACGGTTTGCCGTTCTCGCTGTCGATGGGTTGCGGAACTTGGGGGGGTAACAGTTTTAGCGACAATTTAACGTATCGGAACTTCCTCAACATAACGCGAATTGCCAGGCCGATTGCTCAAAATCTACCCGACGAATCCGCCTTGTTTGCCGATTACTTCGCCCACGTCAATCGATGACGGTCGCGGCCACGCTACGTGATGTTCTCCTCGCGCACGAGCGCGCGCAGCCAGATGCGCCGCTGCTGATTTCGCCGGAAACTGGCGAAATACTGAGTTACGCCAAGTTCGCCAAAGAAGCGCGACAACTCGCCGCGCGTTACGCCGAGCACGGCCTCCTTCCCGGCGACCACATCGGTTTTTTGCTGCACAACGGCTACCAGACAACGACGATTTTTCTCGGCACGATGGCGGCGGGATTCGTTGTCACGCCGCTGAATCTCCTCGCGCGGGGTGCGCAGCTCGCCTATGTGCTCGAACACAGCGACGTCAAATTCGTGTTCACGTCAGCGCATTACGAAGCGCAGTTGCGCACGGCGCTTGCGCTGATGGCGAGCGAGAGGGCAACAAATATTCGCGTCGAGGTGATTGACTCAGACGCCCCAGACGCACACGCTCGCTACGGCGAAATCGAACTCGCTCAACCGCAGCACGCTCAATCTCCCGCGTTGCTGATGTACACCTCAGGCACTACCGGGCAACCCAAAGGCGCGCTGTTGTCGCAGGCCAATCTGCTGCACGCCGGACGCGCCGCGTGCGAATGGCACGGCCTGACTCACGCCGATCGTGTGTTGTCTTCGTTGCCGCTGTACCACATCAACGGTCAGTGCATCGCAACCGTCGCACCGTTTGTGAGCGGTGGCAGCATCGTCGCGCCGCACAAATTTTCGGCGAGCGCCTGGTGGGGCTGGGCTGAGCGCTTTCATCCGACATGGCTCAATCTGGTGCCTACCATCATCGCGTATTTGTTGAACGCCGCCGATAGCAACACCAAGCTTTGGCCTGCGATTGGCTTTGCTCGATCAGCCTCCGCGCCACTGCCGCCCGATCAACATCGCGCGTTCGAAGCGACCTTTGGCATCGGCGTGATTGAAGCGATGGGCATGACCGAGTGTGCCTCGGTGGTGTTCTGCAATCCACAGGATGCAAGCCTTCGAAGGTACGGCACACCAGGGCTACCGTGCGGCGTCGAGACGCGTGTGGTGTCGACTGAGACGAACGCGGAGCTAGGCGACGACGCCACCGGTGAGCTGCAACTGCGTGGCGACAACGTGATGCTTGGTTACTACAACGCCCCCGACAAGACGGCTGATGCAATGACACCCGACGGCTGGTTGCGCACCGGAGATCTGGGCTATCGCGACGCGGACGGCTTCTACTTCGTGACGGGGCGCATCAAAGAGCTCATCATCAAGGGCGGCGAGAACATCGCGCCGCGCGAGATCGACGAGGCACTGCTCACGCATCCTGCGGTGCTGGAGGCGGCGGCCGTTGGCATTCCCGATGCAAACTACGGGCAAGAAATTCTCGCCGCTGTCGTGCTCAAACCCGGCGTCGACTGCGACGAAGCGACACTGCGCGCGCACTGCGTGGGCGTGCTCGGACGGTACAAAACGCCGAAGGTTTTTTGCTTTGTTGATGAACTGCCGAAGGGCCCGTCGGGCAAGGTACAGCGACTCAAACTTCTAGACTGATGTGTATCGCTGCATTCGTCTGGAACGCGGACGCTGAGACGCCGCTGCTGCTCGCCGCCAATCGCGATGAGTTCTTTGCGCGACCCACCGAGCCGATGCACTGGTGGCCGGACTCGCACGTCCTTGCAGGGCGCGATCTCAAGGCGAACGGCGCGTGGCTAGGTATCACCCGGCACGGACGGTTTGCGCTCGTGACCAACATCCGCAATCCGGCGCTGCGACGCGAGGGTGCGCCGTCGCGCGGCGACATCGTGAAGAGTTTCCTCGCGTCCGCGGTTCCGCCTTCTACTTTTGTTGCCGCGTTGGCCTGCATCGCACCGGGCTACGAAGGCTTCAATCTGCTCTGCGGTCAGGTCAGCGCTCCTTCACGCGAATTATGGTTTCTCAATTCGGCCGAAGGCAGCGGCAAACGTTTGGATCAGGGCATGTACGGTCTCTCAAATGCTTCACTCGACACGGCGTGGCCAAAGCTCACGCGCATCAAACATGGGCTGCGTCACGCGCTGGCTGAGCGCGAGATCAAAGTGCAGGACGCGAGGCTGCTGCGCCTGTTGCGCAACGCCACGCCCATCCCGGAGCAGCAACTGCCGGACACAGGCGTGCCGCTTGAATGGGAGCGCGCGCTGGGAAGCATCTTCATCAACCGTGACGGTTACGGCACCCGTGCGTCGACGGTCTTGCGGGTGAGCAACGGGCACGCAAGCGCGACCGAAGTTAACTATGCGCCAGATGCCAGCATCAGTAAGCGCAGCGATTTTTCGTTCGAAATTTTGTCCGCTGCACGTTAACAAAGTCGTAACAGCTTTTCACTGTAAGAAGTGGCTTCGCAAAACTGAACAGTGGAATAAGTGGAAACTCTGGGCCTCACGCTGGACCGATGACGGTCTGGCAAGCAGGAGTTACAGATGA
>JAYVNO010000282.1:0-2775 GCA_043758415.1 Burkholderiales bacterium | reverse complement strand
ATCGGTTTGCCGCTGTATTTTTCCGTGAGCTTGAGCATGGCATCTTGGACGATATCGAGCGCGACTTCCTCGTCACGCACGGCAAAAAACGCCTGTTTATAGGCGCGGCGTTCGACGGAAGCCAGAAAATCCGATAGTTCCTGGTAGGTTGCCAGAATACTCCCCTAGGTTTTTTCAACCGGCCGCTCGCGACGAAATCGCACGACCAACGCGCATCTTAACAAAAGTGCCCGATGTTGCGGGCTTTGGTCCGTTTGATCACTCAACATTCCGCGAGTATACCAACATAATCGCGCCAGGAGCCAATACTGGCGCGGATCTCCAGGCATCTCTCGCGGCGCGATTGCGGCCTTGCGCTATACAATGAGCCCATATCCCTGCTAAAGTACGTTCAACTTTTTTGCCGCAGTAGATTCAATCGCTATGTTACTCATGATCGACAACTATGATTCCTTCACCTACAACCTGGTGCAATATCTGGGCGAATTGGGCGAGGAGGTGGTGGTTTACCGCAACGATGAAATCACGTTAGAGCAAATCGCCGCGCTCAAACCCGATCGCATCGTGGTGTCGCCGGGGCCGTGCACGCCCAACGAAGCCGGCGTGTCAGTGCCGCTGATTAAACAATTCGCGGGAAAGATTCCGATTCTCGGTGTGTGTTTGGGACACCAGAGCATCGGCCAAGCCTTCGGCGGAAAAATTATCCATGCGCAGCAACTCATGCACGGCAAGACCTCGCAGATACATCATCACGGCGACGGCGTGTTTAATGGCTTGCCCAATCCTTATCGCGCGACGCGCTATCACTCGCTGGTGATTGAGCGCGCCTCGCTGCCGGCGTGTTTGGCGGTTACCGCGTGGACGGATGATGGTGAAATCATGGGCGTGCGGCATAAAACCCTGACTGTCGAAGGCGTGCAATTCCACCCAGAATCTATTCTGACCGAACATGGCCACGCTTTGCTGGAAAACTTTACGCGGCAATAACAGATTTTAAGTTGGCGCCGTTATTGCGCTGCGAGTAGCGCTTCGATTTGCCTAACGAGCTCCACGTCTTCGGGCAAGGTGGAACTGCCGAAACTGGAGATCTTCTTGCCGCATTCGCGAGCGCCGTTAAAGCTGTAGCAGCGGTTGATGGCCGTTGAGGCCTGAGTCGGCGCCGCGCAGCGCGGTGGCGTCACGATGCCAGCGCAAATACGGTTGCCACTTAGCGTCCAGATCCGAGGCTTCGGGTACGGCTTGGCGTCGCTCGCGTTTGACGCTATCGGCGAAAGGCTTGCTGGCGCCTGACGACGCGGCGTCCTTCGCCAGGACGTTCAAGGTGGCGCCGCAGAGCGCAACTGCAAGACACAATTTGCTTATTTTCATCATTACCTCCGAACACACAAATTGCTGTAATTAACCGTATTCTGTGATAATTTAGGCGCAGCGTAAGTGAATAATGAGGACTTATCGGGTGAGCCCTCGACAGGGCAGTCATCCCGCTGATTTGCCTAGCACAAACTATAAATGATTCAGCCCACGGATACAACCACGCTTGTATCGATCAGTGTGGTAGAGCGCGAAACGGGTATTAGCAAGGATACACTGCGAATTTGGGAACGGCGCTACGGTTTTCCCCAACCGAGCCGCGATCTCAACGGCGACCGCGCCTACGCGTCGCAGGACATCGAACGCCTGAGAACGATTAAACGCTTAATGGATCACGGCATGCGGCCCGGAAAGCTGGTGCAGCAGTCACTCAGCCAACTGTTAAAAATTTCCTCTAAGCATAACTCGTCGCGGTCGGCGAGTTCGCCGCACCAAGGAGAAATTGAGCGCTACATCGGCATGATCCGGCGCCATCAACTGAGTGATCTGCAAAAATCCCTGCAACAATCGCTACTTCGCTACGGCGTGCAACCGTTCATCTGTGACATTCTAACGCCGCTCAACACTTACGTCGGCGACGCCTGGGTAGGCGGCGACCTAGAAATATTTCAGGAGCACGCCTACACCGAAATCCTGCAGAATATGTTGCGTCATGCCATTGTTAACTACGAAAAAAGTTCGCGGCCGCCAAAACTATTGCTGGCCACGTTACCGAAGGAGCAGCACAGCGTGGGACTGCTGATGCTGGAAGCAGCGCTGGCGGTGGAGGGTGCGCATTGTATATCGCTCGGTGCGCAGTTACCCATCACGGAAATCGTCCGCGCGGCGGCGGCTCATCATTGCGATATCGTCGCGATATCGTTTACTGGCGCCTATCCGGTCAAGCTGATCGGCGAAGGTTTGGCCAGTCTGCGCCGGGAATTGTCTTCAAGTATTGAAATTTGGGCAGGTGGCAGCGCCATTGCACGATCTAAGCGTACTGTGGATCACGTTAATTTCCTGCCGACGCTGAATCACGCCATCAAGGAAGTGAGCCTGTGGAGGCAGCGTCATCACGCCAATAAATCGCGCGCCGGTTGACTCCCGCGTAAGCCCGAACTGCGCTCATGGCGTTAAATTCGCTTCGCGATCGAGCAAACCGTTCCGCAGCCTGATCGCGAGGTCGAATGTTATAATTTATCGTTAACCATCAACGGTTTCGCGTTTCATTGCCATGGCGGTTTCGCAGCACATTTTCACCTTGGGCATCAATCACCAAAGCGCGCCGGTCGCGATCCGGGAACGTATGGCTTTTCCGCCGGAATTGCTTGTGCCCGCGCTGCGTGAATTGGTGCAATTGCCCGGCGTCTCCGAGGGCGCGATTTTATCCACCTGCAACCGTACGGAAATCTACTGCCATGCCAG
>JAYVNO010000281.1:0-2799 GCA_043758415.1 Burkholderiales bacterium | reverse complement strand
GGTCGTTGTACTTTGCGAGATAGGCTTCGCGGAACGCCTTGTGTTCCGGTGTGTTGATCTGCTCCCACGGATAGCCGGTGACCAGCCAGCCGGTTGGCGTTTCGTCTTTCAGGGTGTCGAGGTATTCGGGTTCGCCAGAAAGCAGGCTCACCACCGGGCGATCCTTGAACAGCCCGCGCGTGTTGCCTTCGCGTACAAACTTTTGCAGATCAGCGCCGAAGGTGACGTTGAAGATGGCGTCGACTTTGGCGTCGATCAAGGCTTGCGCAACAGCGCCTGCGTCAATCTTGCCCAGCGGTGACGCAAGCTCTACGAACTCAACGCCGCCAGAAGGTTGCGCCGAGATCAACAGTTTCTTGAACGAAGCGGCAGCAGACTGGCCGTATTCGTAGTTCGGATATACGATGCCCCAGCGCTTTTTGTTGAGCTTGGCGGCTTCGGGCACGAGCATGGTGGTCTGCATGTACGTGGAGGCGCGCAGGCGATAGGTGTACGCGTTGCCGTTACCCCAGGTTACTTTGTCGGACAGCGGTTCGCTGGCGACGAACAGCACTTTGCGTTGCTTGGCGAAATCACCCACTGCGAGGCCGATGTTCGAGAGGAAAGTACCCGCGATCAGCGCGACTTTTTCACGCGACACGAGTTCTTCGGCGGCGCGCACGGCATCACCCGGGTTAGCGTTGTCGTCGCGGAACACGGTTTCCAGCTTTTTGCCGCCGACGCCGCCCGCTTTGTTGATTTCGTCCTGCGCAAGCTCCCAGCCTTTTTTGTAGGGCTCAAGGAAGGCGGGCTGCGCTTTGTAACTGTTGATTTCGCCAATTTTGATAGTCGCTTGCGCGAAACTCGCGCCGGTGGCAAGGGCTGAAAGTGACACTGCGAGGAGGGAGCGGTTCATTATTTTTCCTGGAGTCTGGCGGCCCCAGCTTGGGGAACGCCGATAAAGGCGAGAGGTCGCGTCGATAACGCTGCGGCTACCATTGCGTTTACACGCGATTGGTGCAGCGCGGCAATGTACCGCATTCGCCAAAAGTGGGAGAAAATTCGAAGCTAATTCATATAGAGGAGTTCACATGGTGGTAGCTCTAAAAATTCTCAAATATCTGATTGGCCTCGTTGTAGTGTTGCTTGCCACGGCATTTTTGTTGCCGGGCGACTACTCGGCGCAGCGGAGCACGACGATCAACGCACCCGTTGAAAAGGTGTTCCTTCTGGTTGCCAACCAGAAGGAATGGAAGCGCTGGAGCGTGTGGAATCAACGTGATCCAAACATGCAGATGACGTACTCCGGTCCGGAAGGCGCCGCCGGTTCCAGGTGGTCCTGGAAGAGCAAATCCGAAGGTAACGGTGGCATGGTATGGTCAGCAGTTGATGCTAACAAGCGCATTGGCTATATCCTGACCATGGAAGACATGACGCCCGCGACCGGCAACCTGCTTTTCTCGTCCGAAGGTACGGCCACCAAAGTGATCTGGGACATGAAAGGCAACGCTGGAATGAACCCGATCTTTCGCTGGTTCGGACTGTTCATGGACAAAATGGTGGGGCCCGACTTTGAAGCGGGGCTCAAGAATCTCAAGAAATTGGCGGAGGCTACATGATGATCGTTGCTGAAGAAAAGAAAACTGCCTATCGCGACTACGCTGCCCCACAGCGCACCGACGCCGTGGACACAGTGCGCGAGTTCTATCGTCTGAATCATCAGAACCAGACGCATGATTTTGTGCTCAGGAAAAAGGCGGAATACCTCGGATTTAATCGCACGGCGATGACGCCGTGGGCGGCGCTCGATTTTTTGAACACGCTGGTTGACGATAGCGACCCGGACATCGCACTGCCGCAAGTTGATCACCTGATTCAAACCGCTGAGGCGATGCGCGCCAACAACGAGCCGGACTGGATGGTGCTAACGGGGTTCATTCACGATATCGGCAAGGTGCTGTGCCTGTTTGGTGAGCCGCAATGGGCGGTGGTAGGCGATACGTTCCCGACGGGTTGCGCGTATTCGGCGAAGAATGTCTACCCGGAATTTTTCGCGCTGAATCCGGATTCGGATTGCCCTCAATTGCAGACGCAACTCGGCGTGTACAGCGAGAAATGCGGCCTGGAGAAAGTTCATATGAGCTGGGGTCATGATGAGTATCTCTATCACATGATGCAGCCTTATTTGCCACTGCCTGCACTGTACATGATTCGCTTTCACAGCTTCTACGCGTGGCATCGCGAGAATGAGTATCAGCACCTGTGCAACGCGCAGGATGACGAGATGAAGCCCTGGGTGCAGCGCTTCAATCCGTACGATTTGTATTCCAAGAATCCGAACCGCCCGAAGCTGGCCGATGTGAAATCTTATTACGAGGATTTGCTGGCGAAATATTTGCCGGGTGAACTGCGGTTCTAGTCGCACGCACGTAGGGCGGGCGCTGCCCTACGAAAACGCGCCACCGTTGCGCGCTCCCGCAATTGGCGCATTCCGTTCTGATTTGGCACTAACCTGATGCACTTTTGCAGCGGCTTGGCATAGACTCATCCTACGACTGCGGAAACGGTGCATTGATACCTGCCGCAGCCGACGGAGACCCTGCCCGCACCCAGCGCCGTAGTTTGTTTTTTGTCGGGTGAGCGCAGCGTCCCCGAAACAAAAGGAGGCAGCTTGCAGCGTACGGATATTTCAAATCCGACCTATTTTCACAAGGTCGTCGATTGTCAATGGGCCTGTCCGGCTCACACCCCTGTCCCCGAATACATCCGCCTGATCGCGCAGGGTCGCTACAGCGACGCCTACATGATCAACTGGACGTC
>JAYVNO010000280.1:0-8814 GCA_043758415.1 Burkholderiales bacterium | reverse complement strand
CGGTGCATCGACGCGCTTTGCAGCGGCAGAACGAAAATTTCAGCCCTACCAACCGTCGGTCGACTACTTTTGGAGCGCCTGTGAAATATGCGGGCTAGTTCTTTGAGGTAAAGATTGATCAGGAGTTGGCTCATGCGGGCTCAAACTTAAGCATTGGGAACCATGCTACGCAAATGGGTTCTCCACACGGACGCCTTCGTAAACTTGGCCGTGGTTGAGGTCTTCCGAGTAGAGCGTTGTTGCCCCCAGTTCAACGGCGGAAGCGATGACTGCGGCGTCCCAGTAGCTGATTTGGTAGCGTTGGTGGATGCGGACAGCTTGTTGAATTGTGGCGGTGTCCATTCCCGCGCATTCGCGTTCCAGCCAAAGGTCTAGCGTAAAGCTTGCCTGAGCTGGCGTCATGGCAGCGACCTTGCCCTTGAGCACGTTCACATAAAACTCTTGCGCGATTTGCGTACTGAGCCCCCAAGCGACTGAGGCGATGAGTTCGCGCGCCCGCGTCCGCTTTCGGGCGTGTTCCCGCCGCGTATCAATCGCATAGAGCAGAACGTTCGTGTCAAGGACGGCTTGAACGGTCATAGATTTCTTCGCGACTTAGTCGGGTGCTAGCGTCGTAATCTTTGACTACGTCGAGCGCGGCAAAAAGCCGCGCATTTTTCGCCGCCAGGTCGTCGACGGGCTTGGCGGCAAGCCCGCGAATCAGGTCGCGCACCATGGCGCTGACCGATTGCTCGCGATCGGCGGCTTTGATCCGGGCTAGGCGATAGGTGTCGTCGTCGACCGAGAGGGTGATGTTTTTCATGATTTGCGTCTGTTCAGTGAGGACACATTTTCACATAAAATGTGAAAATGTGAGCTTGTGCTTTAGGGACATAAAGTCGGGAAGCGTCAGCAGCTTTTCGCTATAAGCCTCATTGCATCGGGGCTAAACATGCGAAATGATAAATGTTGATTTAGGCAGAAAACCCCTCCTAGCCCATACACATAAAGCGATTAACAAAAAAGCTGTTGGCCAATTCAGTGTTTGATTCTGGTTTGACAGGCGAGATGATTCTAGCTAGACTTAGCTAATAAATTTTATTACCTTGATGATTCCATGCAAATCAACGTCCACGAAGCCAAAACCAAACTCTCCGCGCTTATTGCGTCAGTCGAAAACGGCGATGAGGTGATCCTTGCGCGCGCGGGCAAGCCGGTGGCGCGCATTGTGCCTTACGTTAAAAAGCGCGGCGGTATGGCGCTTGGATTGGCGTCTCACGCGGTGCTGAGCATTCCGGCAATGGATGTGCTCGACTCGATGGATCGTGAGGTTGAAGGCATGTTTTACGATGTGGCTGAGGTGATGCCGCCGCACACGGTGCAGCAGCCCAAGGCGAGCTACGACTTGACGGGTGCAGTGACGCCTGCTGACGTTCACAAGGCTTAGCCGCTTTATGCAATTGCTGCTGGATACACACATTCTGGTGTGGGCGATGTCTGCACCTGAGTGCTTGAGCGCGCGGGCGCGGGCGCTTTTAGGCGATGACGGTAACGAGCTTTTCTATAGCGCGATTAGCTTTGTGGAGGCTGGCATCAAGCAGAGCATTCACCCGGAGGTGGTGCTGTTTGATTACGCGACGATTGAGGCGGACTGCGAGCGGGCCGGGTTGCAGCGCGTCGAGCTGACCGCCGCTCATGCGGGCGTGCTGGCCAAGCTGCCGCTGCATCATCGTGATCCATTTGATCGGTTGCTGCTGTCGCAGGCGATAAGCGAGAAGATGCGCTTGCTTACGGCGGATCGGGCGTTACTGGCGTATGGAGTTGTCGTTGAGTACGCGGGATCAGCGTAGGCAGTATAGGGTGCGCTCCGCGCACTAACCACATGCCGCAGGAGCCAACGAATAGATGATGTAAACATTACGGTGCGCGGAGCGCACCCTATGCATTAGTTAAGCGTCGTCGCCGCCTCTATTGCCTTCATCACCTCAGCCGTGAGCTTGGGCACCACGTCCAGCGCCTTCATGTTTTCATGCACCTGGCTGACTTTTGACGCGCCAGTGATGACGGTGGAGACGTTTGGATTTTTCAGGCACCACGCGAGCGCGAGTTGCGAGATGGTGCAGCCAAGATCGCCTGCAATCGGACGCAACTTTTCTACTGCGGCCACCTTCGTCTTGTCGATCACGCGTTCGGCAATCCATTCGTAGCCTTTAAGCGCTGCTCTTGAATCAGCCGGGATGCCGTCTTTGTATTTACCGGAGAGCAAACCCGATGACAGTGGGCTCCACGTCGTCAGGCCGAGGCCAATGTCGCCGTACAGTCGCGCAAATTCCTTCTCGACTTTCGCGCGAGCAAAGAGGTTGTATTGCGGCTGATCCATCACAGGCTTATGCAGGTGATGCCGCTCAGCGATTTCAAACGCCGCGCGAATCTCGTCCGCCGTCCACTCGCTGGTGCCCCAGTACATGACCTTGCCCTGCGTGACCATGTCGCTCATCGCGCGCACCGTCTCTTCAATCGGCGTGTTTGGATCAGCGCGGTGACAGAACGCGAGATCGACGTAATCAAGTTGCAGGCGTTTCAGTGAAGCGTCGATGGCTTGCATCAGGTACTTGCGGTTCAACGTGTTTTTCTCGTTAGGCCCGTCGTTCAAGCCCCAGAAAAACTTGGTGGAGATCACCGCTTGCGAGCGCCGCCAGCCAAGTTGCTTGATGGCTTCGCCCATGATCGTCTCCGACGCGCCCTTGGCGTAAGCCTCGGCGTTGTCGAAGAAATTGACGCCAGCATCCCACGCAGCGGCCATGCATTCGACGGCCGCTTTGGTGTCAACCTGCGAGCCGTAGGTGACCCAGGAGCCGTAGGAGAGTTCAGAGACTTTGAGGCCGGAGTGGCCTAAGCGGCGGTATTGCATTGAGGATATTGTCCAGTTGTAAATAGGGTGCGCTCCGCGCACCATGATGACGAGTGGTGCGCAGAGCGCACCCTATGACTCAGGTTCCCTGCGTCCCGCCCTTACGCGCCCGCAGGTCAATCCGATTATCGCCGCGCAGCAGATTGAACACGACGAAGCGGTTCGCTTCCCGAATCGCGCGGCGCACTTCTTCGGGCGTTTGTACATACGCGCCATTGACGCCAAGCAGAATGTCGTTCTCGCGCAGGCCGAGTTGATAGGCTTCGCTTTTCGCGTCGACTTCGAGCACGTATACGCCACGACCGTTGAGTTCCTTCGGAATGCTGGCGAGTTCGGTGCCCGGCAGTTCAGTGATCTTTTCCGGGCGCAGACCTTGCGCGCGCGCAGGCGTTTCAATGGTGACGCGCACGTTTTTCGGCTGCCCCGCGCGGATGATCGACAGGTCGAGCGCCTGTCCGATGGGGGTCAGCGCTTGCTGGTTGCGCAGGTCGTAACCGGTGCGCACGGTGCGACCGTTGACCGCCACGACGACGTCACCTTTCTTGATGCCCGCTTTGTCGGCGGGGCTGCCGGAAATAACGGTGTTGATCAGCGCACCTTCAATCGACGGCAGGCGATTTTCCTTGGCGATTTGCTGATTGATTTCGCCGACCGCAGCGATGCCGATGCCGCCGCGTTTGACCTCACCAAATCGCACCAGCTGATCCATGACGCGCATCGCCATGTTGGTCGGCACGGCGAAACCGATGCCCACGTTACCGCCGGTAGGGCCGATGATGGCGGTGTTGATGCCGATCAGTTCGCCGCGCAGATTGATCAGCGCGCCACCAGAATTGCCTGGGTTGATCGACGCATCGGTTTGAATGAAATCCTCAAAACCTTCGATGTTGAGCCCCGCACGACCGAGCGCCGAGACGATGCCGGAGGTGACGGTTTGCCCGACGCCGAACGGGTTGCCAATAGCGAGCACGTAGTCGCCGACTTGCAAACTATCCGACTCGCCGACGCGCACGGCGGTGAGTTTTTCTGGCGGAATTTGCAGCAGCGCGATGTCGGTCGCAGGATCGGAGCCGATGAGTTTCGCCGTGAATTCGCGACGATCTTTGAGCGTCACGATAATCTTGGTCGCGCCCTTGATGACATGATGATTGCTAAGAATCCAGCCCTTCGCCGCATCGACAATTACGCCGGAGCCAGACGCCTGCGCTTCGCGTTGCTGCGGTCGATCCGATTGGCCGAAAAAGCGGCGGAAGAACGGGTCGTTGAACATCGGGTTGTCGGAGTCGTTGCCGCGCGACATGGTGGAGATGTTGACCACGCCAGGCGCGGTTTGGTTGACGATGGGGGCAAGGCTCGGTAGCGCGGCGTTGAGGCCAGGGGAGGATTGGCGGGGGAGCTGTGCAAGCGTGGGGGTGACCGCGAAGCCGAACGTCGCTAGTAGGAGGGTGAGTGCGCTGCGAAGAATCATGGGGCCTTTGCAGAAATGTGACGTCGGTCGCGGCGGAGCCGCTCCTACCAATGTGCGCTGTAGGAGCGGCTCCGCCGCGACCCGATGTTGGGTGAATGTCTAGCCTGTAACTACGAGGTTGTCGCGATGAATAAGTTCATCTTCGTCGACGTAGCCCAGCACCGATTCGATCTCAGATGAGGGCTTCCTCATGATCCGCAAGGTCTCGTTCGCCGAGTAGTTGGCGAGCCCGCGTGCCAGCTCGCGACCGGATTCGTCGATGCAGCCGACGGCGTCTCCGCGCTCAAATTCACCTGTCACCGCAATCACTCCGATAGGAAGCAAGCTCTTGCCACCGTGCAGCAGCGCTTTCGTTGCGCCCGCATCCAGCGTGACCTTGCCGCGCAATTGCAGGTGATCAGCGAGCCAGCTTTTTCGCTTGGCAAGGCTTGCCTCGGGCGCATAGAGCAGGGTGCCAACGGCTTCACCGCCGAGCAGGCGGTACAACACGTTCGCTTCGTGCCCGCTGGCGATCACGGTGTGAATGCCGGTGTTCGCAGCGCGTCGTGCGGCGAGGATTTTGGTCAGCATGCCGCCGCGTGAAATGCCCGTGCCTGTGCCGCCAGCCATCGCCTCAAATTGCGTGTCGTCAGCGCGACCGACGCTGATGAATTTCGCGTTCGGATTTCGACGCGGATCGGCTGTGTACAGGCCCTGTTGGTCGGTGAGCAATACGAGTACTTGCGCGTCGATCAGGTTCGCGACAAGCGCGCCCAGCGTGTCGTTGTCACCAAAACGAATTTCGTCGGTGGTGACGGTGTCGTTCTCGTTGATGATGGGGATGACGTTGTGTTTGAGCAAGGCTGTGATCGTTGAGCGGGCGTTGAGGTAACGCTTGCGATCAGCGAGATCTTCGTGGGTGAGCAGTACCTGCGCCGTGTGCAGCCCGTGCGCGGCGAAGGCTTGCTCGTACACATTGACGAGGCCCATCTGCCCGACGGCGGCGGCGGCTTGTAGCTCGGGCATGGCTTTGGGGCGCACCGTCCACCCGAGCCGTGCCATGCCTTCGGCAACGGCCCCCGATGACACAAAAATCACGTCCACGCCACGCGCTCGAAGTGCGGCGACATCTGCCGTCCAGCGCGCAATCGCCGAGCGATCAATGCCCACGCCACTGTTAGTGACCAGCGCGCTGCCGACTTTGGCGACGATGCGGCGGGTGGGTTTTAGGATCGAAAAGTCGGTCATTGCGGGAGGCGCGGAAGAGATTTGGTAGGGTGGGCACCCCGTGCCCACCGTTGATTGCAAAGTTTGGCGTGACTTTGCCGACACTGGGTGGGCACGGGGTGCCCAACCCTACGATGGCTACCGTGAGTTACGCAGCAACCGCCATCGCTTCCGGCGCTTCCGCCGCTTTCATTGACGCAAGATGCTCACCCACCGCACGTACCAACTCAGTCGTGCCCACTTTGTTCATGCCGCTGATGGCGTACCACGGCTTGGTCCAGCGCAGGCGTTTCAGTGCGTCTTTGATGCGTGCGTCCGCTTCCGTCGGGTCGAGCATGTCGACCTTGTTGAAGATTAGCCAGCGGGGTTTGCCGTGCAGTTCTTTGTCGTATTTTTTGAGTTCGGCAACCAGCGCGCGCGCTTCTTTCACTGGGTCAGCGTCGGGGTCGAATGGCGCGATGTCGACCAAATGCAGAATCAGTTTGGTGCGTTGCAAATGGCGAAGGAATTGATGGCCCAAGCCTGCGCCTTCGGCGGCACCTTCGATCAGGCCCGGAATATCGGCGATCACAAAGCTGCGACCATAGTCGATGCGTACCACGCCGAGGCTGGGTGCGAGCGTGGTGAACGGATAGTCCGCGACCTTCGGTTTCGCCGCGCTCACCGCGCGAACTAGCGTCGATTTGCCCGCGTTCGGATAGCCGAGTAAGCCCACGTCAGCCAGCACTTTCAACTCCAACTGCACGCGACGAATCTCGCCAGCATCACCGTTGGTTTTTTGTCTTGGCGCACGGTTTACGCTGGACTTGAAATGCAGATTACCGAGGCCGCCTGCGCCGCCTTTGGCAATCATTTCACGCATGCCGTGTTTCGACAGATCGGCGAGCAGAATGCCTGTCTCCATGTCGGTGATAACGGTGCCAATCGGCATCTTGAGTGTCACGTCCTCCGAGCCGCGACCGTAGCAATCGGCGCCGCTGCCGTTGCCGCCTTTGTCCGCGCGGTGGATACGCGCGAATCGGTAGTCGATTAGCGTATTGATGTTCTCGTCGGCCTCGGCATAAATGCTGCCACCGCGTCCGCCGTCGCCGCCGTCCGGCCCACCACGCGGGATGCATTTTTCACGACGGAACGAGGCCATGCCGTTGCCGCCGTCGCCGGCGATTACGTCAATAAATGCTTCATCAATAAATTTCATGGTGTTTTTACCTTTGGAGCAGTTTCCAGTTCTTTTAAAACCTGCTCATTCTTTTCGTAGAGCTCAAATGCCTCGGCATTGTCGCCGGGCCGATTGCCGCGAAAACGCAACGTGTATTCGGGGTCGGGCAGTGGAACGGGTTCATCCCGATAGCGCTGCAACAGTACAAAACCGCATTGTGCATCCGTTGCGGCTTCAATGGGTTCCGTGACGCGCCCCGTGTAGTAATACAGCATGGCGGCTTGCGAGGTGGACAGCTCAATGGAGCTGACACAGCCGGTATTTGGCCACGCTTTGACCATCTCAGTGAATACGGCGCGGTAGCCGATGATGTGGTTATGCGGCGTGGCCAGCAGCGCTTGCGCCACGATCCACAAGAACGTGACGCAACCGGCCCAATTAATCAGTGCGCGCCGTGCGTGTTGATGTGCTGGCTGAATCAGCGCAATCCAGATGACGAAGGCCACCATTGCGACGCCGTAGCCCAACCATGGCGACGCGCCTTTGAAGCCGGGCACATATGCGGCGATGCGCTCGGCAATCATGGGTGGCCAGCCGTAATACACCGCGCTTGCCACCAACACGGCGAGGATCGCGGTGATGCCGAGCACCAGAATACCAAACCAGTCGATCAGCGCGTACCAAGTGCGCTTCAACGTGTCCACACCAAATGCGGCGAGGATGATGAGCGGTGGCAGCAGATACACCGCGTAAATGTCGCGCGGCTCGGTCAAAATCGCGATGGCGGTGTACCCGGACAAGAAAAATATTATCGGAGCCACCACTTCGCCGCGCTGCCAGCCACCGCCAAATCCGCGCACCCGCAACGTGATCAGCCACACCGCAATCGGCCAAGCAGGCCACGCAAACCACAGCAGCGTGCCGAGATACGCAAGCGGTCCGAAGCGTTCGCGATCTTCAAGCTTGAGCCCGAAGTCGCTGGCCATCCAGTCCTCAAATCCCACCGCATCGCGCAGCGCAAAGGCAACGATCCAGAAGCCGCAAATCACGGTGCCAAACAACAATGCACGCACCAACGCGACCCGATACATTGAAAAGACTGGCGCAAAACATAACAACCCTATCGGCAGCGCCAATACGACAAAGCCGAGCGCCGAACGGGCCGCGAAAGCAACTACGATAGCGGCTGTCATCAATGCCGTGGCACGACGCGGGTGGGTGGGCAGTTCAGCCGTGCCGTACAACGCAAACGCCATCGCTGCAAACACCGCGATGTCTGGCACGTAGCTGTGCGCACGGTCATAAAGCCCGATGCAGCCGATGCTGATGATCGCCGCCAGAAACGAGATGTGACCACCGCTCCAGCGCCGGGCGGCGAGCGCGATGGATGCGATGCCGAGGCCGGTCCAGATAACTGAGCTGACGCGTGCGGCCTCATGCAACGGCAACAGCATTTTGGCGAGCAACACGACAGGCGTGTTGAGCCAGTGAATGAGGATGATTTCGTTGTCTTGCGCAACGCCTGCAACGGTGGGCGTCCACCAATCGCGACCGCCGCTGGCGATCTGTTCCAGCAGGCTTTGCAGAATGCCCAGATACACCGGATCGGGCTTCCACGGCTCACGTCCCACGATGCCCGAGAGCAACCAAAAGCCGATGAGCGCGAACAGGGCGACGGCCTTCCAGCGCGTCTTGTTACGGTCAGTGGGTTGGTGATTGATTTGGGGTTGCATGATGCGCAATGCGTGGGGTCGCGACTACAAAAGTGTTGCCGCGCTACCAACAAAAAAGGCAGCGCTCGGCTGCCTCTTTTGAATGACGATCCGAACTTTATTCTGCTGCGGGTGCCGCTGCGCCGTCGGCTTTTTTCGCGTAACGCTTGTTGAAGCGCTCAACGCGGCCAGCGGTATCAAGAATACGTTGCTGTTTGCCGGTGTAGAAAGGATGCGAAGCGCTCGAAATCTCAAGGATGACCAGCGGATATTCTTTGCCGTCGTCCATCGTGATTTTGCGCGGGGTGTGCAACGTGGAGCGGGTGATCCATTTTTCGTTGGCGGCGGTGTCGTGAAAAACGACGTCGCGATATTCGGG
>JAYVNO010000279.1:0-8818 GCA_043758415.1 Burkholderiales bacterium | reverse complement strand
TTGTAACCGAACTTTTCGGCGTGTTGCGCGAGGTCGAGCGAGTTTTTCAGCGCCTCGGCGGCGTTGCTGCCTTCAACGATGGGGGCGAGGTCGAGGACGGCGAGGGGGATCATGGACACTTTATTCTTTTATGACTTTTGGCTGTAATGACGCCTACATTGGGGCTGGATGTACAAAATGCCATAAGTGGACTTAAGCAGAAATCCGCGTTCAGCCCCGTTGCAGACGTTCGTTCAGCAAAAAGCTGTTACTGAATCGGCTGAAAAATTCGCGTGCATTTCAAGCTCAAGGGCACCTCTAATAATTCATTTTTGGGGATGCAGTGTCGCAGTCGGCAACGTCGGCCCGGAGCGCCGCAACCGCAGCGTACGCGCAGGTCACGTGAGCTCATTTGGCAAAAGCGCGAGCACCGCGCGACGACACAATGCGCCGCACAAATGAATTATTAGAGGTGCCCTCAAAGCCGAGTGTGCCCGAGCGGCAACGCCGTCTTGTAGCGCACCTGTTTCAATGTGAAGCTGGACCTAATCTTTTCAATGACGGGGATGGGCGTCAGCTGTTCCAGAATAAACGCTTCCAGCGCCTCGATGTCCGGCACCACCACGCGGATCAGGTAGTCGCTGTCGCCGGTCATGAGGTAGCACTCCATCACCTCGTCGTGCTCGGCGATGCGCGCCTCAAACTCGGCGAGCGCGTGCCGGCTTTGCTCCTTCAGACTGATCGAGATGAACACGCTGAGTCCAAGCCCGAGCGCCTTCGGATTGGCGATCGCCACGTAGCGATCAATCACGCCGGACGCCTCCAGCGCTTTCACCCGTGCAAGGCATGGCGAGGGCGACAGATTCACGCGTCGCGCCAGCTCAACGTTGGTGAGCGAGCCGTCGGTTTGCAGCGCCTGCAATATGCTGATGTCGATACGGTCTAGATGGGACATGCTGGAAAATTGCCATTTTTCGGCATAAAACGCTGCGATAGGGCTCAGTTTAGGCGCAATCGGCAGCTCATGCCGCGTCTAAAGTATGAAAATCTACACTCCCGCTTTACGCCCTGATCAAACGCATGTCCGCCATTCAAGCCGCCGCCGAATTTTTACCGACGCCCGTTGACGCCGATCCGCAGGAAACGCGCGAATGGCTGGATGCGCTGGCGGCGCTGATCGCGGCGGATAATGCACATGGGGCGGACGGGTCAAAGCGCGCCGCGTTTCTGCTCGACAAGCTCGTTGCCTTTGCGCGAAATCAGGGCGTGGGCTGGCAGCCCGAGCTGTGTACGCCGTACCAGAACACGATTGCAGTGGACGCGCAGCCCGCGTTTCCCGGTGACCTTGCAGTGGAGGAGCGGCTCGGCTCCCTGATGCGCTGGAATGCGCTGGCCATGGTGGCGCGGGCGAACGCGGCGTATGGCGAGCTGGGCGGGCACATCGCCAGCTACGCCAGCGCTGCCGATTTGTTTGAGGTTGGTTTTAATCATTTCTTTCACGCGCGGAACGATTCGCACCGGGGTGACCTGGTGTTTTTTCAACCGCACAGTGCGCCGGGCGTCTATGCCCGCGCCTTTCTTGAAGGGCGGTTAACTGCGGAGGATCTGAATTTTTATCGGCGCGAGCTGGGTGGCGCGGCGGCGGGCGCGCGGGGCTTGCCGAGTTATCCGCATCCGATGCTGATGCCGGATTTCTGGCAGTTCCCCACCGGTTCGATGGGCATCGGCCCGATCAGCTCGATCTATCACGCGCGCTTCATGCACTACCTGACGCACCGTCGCCTGCTCGACTGCGCCGGACGCAAAGTGTGGGGCGTGTTTGGCGACGGCGAGATGGACGAGCCCGAGAGCATGAGCGCGCTCACGCTTGCGGCGCGCGAAGGCCTCGACAACCTGGTGTGGGTGGTCAACTGCAATTTGCAGCGGCTCGACGGCCCGGTGCGCGGCAATGGCCGCATCATTGACGAGCTTGAAAAACTCTTCAGCGGCGCCGGCTGGAAAGTGATCAAGCTGGTGTGGGGCTCGGACTGGGACGGCCTGTTTGCGCGCGACACCGGCAATGCGCTGCTCGCCGCATTTGCCAACACGGTGGACGGGCAGATGCAGACCTTTGCCGCCAAGGATGGCCGCTACAACCGCGAAAACTTTTTCGGGCAGAACGAAGCGCTGGCGCGTCTGGCGCAGGGCATGACCGATGAGCAGATTGACCGACTGAAACGCGGCGGACATGATCTGGTGAAGATCTACGCTGCCTATGCGACTGCCGCCCAGCACGCGGGCCAGCCCACCGTCATCCTCGCCCACACCAAAAAGGGCTACGGTATGGGCAGCGCCGGTCAGGGCAAGATGACCACGCATTCCCAGAAGAAATTTGACGAGGCCGCGCTGCTGGAATTCAGGAACCGCTTCAATTTGCCGCTTACCGACGAGCAGGCGACGTCGCTCGCGTTCTACAAGCCGCCGGAGGACAGTGCCGAGCTTAAATATCTGCATGCCCGGCGCGCGGCGTTGGGCGGCTATCTGCCCAAGCGCGACACGAGCGCACCGCCGTTGCCAGTGCCTGCCCTCAGCGCTTATGCGCAGTTTGCGCTGGTGCCGGGTGGCAAGGAAATGAGCACCACGATGGCCTTCGTGCGCATGCTCGGCAACTTGCTCAAAGACGCCACGCTCGGCCCGCGCGTGGTGCCGATTGTGGCCGACGAGGCGCGCACGTTTGGCATGGCGAACCTGTTCAAGCAGGTCGGCATTTATTCAAGCGTCGGCCAACGCTATGCGCCGGAAGACATCGGCTCGGTGCTGTCGTACCGCGAGGCGCTTGACGGCCAGATTCTCGAAGAAGGCATCAGCGAAGCGGGCGCGATTTCAAGCTGGACGGCAGCGGCCACCAGCTACAGCGTGCACGGCGTGACCACACTGCCTTTCTACATTTACTACTCGATGTTCGGCTTTCAGCGTGTGGCGGATTTGATCTGGGCGGCGGCTGACCAGCGACCACGCGGCTTTCTGCTCGGTGCCACGTCCGGGCGCACCACGCTCGCAGGCGAAGGCTTGCAACATCAGGACGGCACCAGCCACCTGTGGGCGGCAACGGTGCCCAACTGCCGCGCCTACGACCCGGCGTTTTCTGCCGAAATGGCCGTAATCATTGACCACGGCATGCGCGAAATGGTGACCGAGCAGAAAGACGTTTTCTATTACGTCACGCTGATGAACGAGAACTACGCGCAGCCGGATTTATCGGCGGACAAACACGCGGACGTGATTGCCGGCGCGTATGTATTTGGCGAATTTGTACCGGCGTTACCCACGAATAGGCGCGTGACATTGCTCGGCTCCGGCGCGATCCTCACCGAGGTCGTCAAGGCGGCGCGCCTACTCGTTGCAGACGGCATTCAGGCGACGGTGGTGAGCGTGACCAGCTGGAGCGAACTGGCGAGGGACGGCGCACGTTGCGACGAAGCGAGCTCGCCCGAGGCCGCACACATCACGTCAATGCTCGAAAGCACCCACGGCCCGATCATCGCCGCGACGGACTACGTGCGGCTGCTGCCGGAGAGCATTCGCGCCTGGGTGCCTGCGGGCCGCCGCTACGTCACGCTCGGTACCGACGGATTTGGCCGCAGTGACACGCGGGTGGCGTTGCGTGATCACTTTGGCGTGGACGCAGCGCACATTCGAGCAGCGGCGTTGAAAGCGTTACGATAAGGAAAATTTAGAAATCTCGCACCCCTGAGCGTCACCGATGCGAGCACAATAGGCACTGCAATAGAAAAGGAAGGAATTCACCATGAAGTTGACTACTGAGCAAAGAGCGCATTTCGAGCGCGACGGTTATCTGTTTTTTCCGGGCCTGTTTACGGCGGATGAAACACGCACACTGACTGATGCTGTGCCCGAGCTTTATTCGCGACAGGAGGAGTACAACGTGCGCGAGAAGGGAACGAACTCCGTGCGCACCAACTTCGCCGCGCACATGTACAGCGGGCCGTTCGCACGTCTCGGTCGCCATCCGCGCATGATTGAGCCGGTTGAGGATCTGCTCGGCGAAAAACTCTATATGCACCAGTTCAAAATCAACGGCAAGATGGCCTTTGAAGGTGACATTTGGCAGTGGCATCAAGATTACGGCACATGGAAAAACGACGATCTCATGCCGACCGAGCGAGCGATGAATATCGCGATATTTCTCGATGATGTGAACGAGTTCAACGGCCCGCTGATGTTCATTCCCGGCAGCCACAAAAAAGGCGTGATCGACGCCAAGCATGACCTGACGACGACCAGTTATCCACTGTGGACGGTCGATAACGCGCTGATTGCGCAACTGGTGCAGCGCGCAGGCGGCAAGCAGGGCGGCATCGTGTCACCAAAAGGCCCAGCGGGCTCGATGATTTTGTTTCACTCGTGTCTGGTGCATGGGTCGAACGCCAACCTGTCGCCGTTCAATCGCGTCGCCGTGTATTTGAGCCTGTGCGCGGTGTCCAATCACATCCGCCGCCACCATCGTCCCGAATACATCGCGCATCGCGAGTTCACGCCGATTGAGTGTTTGCCGGATGACTGTTTGCTGAAGGAATACCCGGTCGATTTGCCGTGGAAAGATGGCGTACCGCAAAGTGCGTTTGTCACAACCATGGAGCCGTTCAAGCTAGCGGCTTGACCTGTCCCCTCTCCCTCGGGGAGAGGGCCAGAGCCTGCCCCGACGAAGGCCGGGGGTGAGGGCGCTTTCGTGCCGCTCCAAATTCAAAACGTCTCTTTTCGTGCAACACCCTCACCCTAACCCTCTCCCCGAGGGAGAGGGGGCAAACCAATATGAATCTCTACACAAAACTCCAACAACGCGCAGCCTCCAACAAGCCCATCCGCATCGGCCTCATCGGCGCCGGAAAATTTGGTTCGATGTATCTCGCACAAGTGCCGCGTACGCCGGGCGTGCATCTTGTCGGCATCACGGACTTGTCACCCGACGCCGCTCGAACCAATCTCGCGCGCGTGGGCTGGAGCGTGGAGCGCACGCAAGCGCGCTCGCTCGATGACGCGGTCAAGCTGGGCAACACATTCATCACAGAGGACTGGCGCGCGCTCGTTTCGCACCCCGCGATTGATGTGATCGTCGAGTGCACCGGCCACCCGATTGCAGCGGTGGAGCATTGCCTCGTCGCGTTCAATCACGGCAAACACGTGGTGAATGTGACGGTGGAGGCCGATGCGTTTTGCGGGCCGCTGCTGGCGCGGCGAGCGGCAGAAAAGGGCGTGGTGTATTCGCTCGCGTTCGGCGACCAACCGGCGCTGATTTGCGACCTCGTCGACTGGGCGCGTACTTGCGGTTTTCCGGTGGTGGCGGCGGGTCGTGGCCACAAGTGGTTACCGCATTTTCCGCAGAGTACGCCGGACACGGTGTGGGGCAACTACGGTCTGACGCCTGAGCAAGCCTCGCGGGGCGGCCTCAATCCAAAAATGTTCAACAGCTTTCTGGACGGGTCAAAGCCGTCGATTGAATGCACCGCAGTGAGTAACGCGACGGGGCTCTCGGTGCCCAGCAATGGCCTGCTCTATCCGCCCGCGAGTGTTGAAGATATTCCCTTCGTCACCCGGCCCATTTCTGAAGGCGGTGTGCTCGAAAAAAAGGGCATGGTCGAGGTGATCTCGTCACTGGAGACCGATGGCCGGAAAATTCCTTACGACATTCGCATGGGCGTGTGGGTGACGGTCGAGGCCGAGACCGAGTACATCAAAAATTGCTTCGAAGAATACAACGCGCACACCGACCCGAGTGGCCGCTATTTCACGCTGTACAAACGCTGGCATTTGATTGGCTTGGAGGTCGGTGTATCGGTGGCATCGGTCGCACTGCGTGGTGAGCCGACCGGCGTGGCAACTGCGTGGAATGCTGACGTAGTCGCCACCGCCAAGCGCGATCTCAAACCCGGCGAAACGCTTGATGGCGAGGGCGGCTACACGGTGTGGGGCAAGCTGCTCCCCGCAACAAAATCTGCCGCGATGGGCGGCGTGCCGCTAGGGCTTGCACACGACGTGAAGCTCATTCGCGAGGTGAAACAAGGGCAGAGTTTGAGCTGGGCGGACGTGGCGATGGATACGAGCACGGATGCCTACAAAGTGCGCCGCGAAATGGAGGCGATGTTTGCGCCGCCAGTTGTTACGCCGATCATGAAAGCAGCATAGGCAGAAATAAAAACGGTCAGACAAAGTCCGACCGTTTTTGTGTCACGCTTTTGCGTTAAACAGAGCGCTTAGTTCTCAATAACCTTCCGCATCTGCTTCATCGCCTTCACTTCGATCTGGCGAATGCGTTCTGCGGATACGCCGTATTTGTCGGCGAGCACTTGCAGCGTTTCTTCCTGATCCTCAGCGAGCCAACGGCGGGTGATGATGTCGCGTGAGCGCTCGTCGAGCAGCGTCAGCGCGCGCTTCAGGCCTTCAGACTGAACGCGTCCGGTTTCCTGTGCTTCGATGATGCGGGCGGGATCAACGTTCTCGTCGGCCGCGAGATACGCCACCGGTGAAATCGCTTCTGATTCGCTGTCGTCCGGCGTGCCGTCCATCGGGATGTCGCGCCCGGACAGCCGCATGTTCATCTCGAACACTTCTTCCGGCTTGACGTTTAATTCCTTGGCGATGCGCTTGGCTTCGGCAATCGTTAACGCATGTTCGCCCGAGCGCATCGAGCGCAGATTGAAGAACAGTTTGCGCTGTGCCTTGGTGGTGGCGACCTTGACCATGCGCCAGTTTTTGAGGATGTATTCGTGGATCTCAGCGCGAATCCAGTGCAGCGCGAAGGAGACGAGTCGCACACCGCGCTCGGGGTCAAAGCGGCGCACGGCTTTCATCAGGCCGACGTTGCCTTCCTGAACAAGATCACCCTGCGGCAGGCCGTAGCCCATGTAATTGCGGCTCACCGATACGACGAGGCGCAAATGGCTCATCACCAGCGCGCGTGCGGAATCTACGTCCTGCGTGTATTTCCAGCGCATGCCGAGCGCCTGCTCCTGCTCAAGCGTGAGCAATGGATACTTGTTGACGGCGGTGACGTACTGGTCGATGGTTCCCAGCGCCGAGGGCACCGGAAAATTCAGTGTCGCGGTCGGATTCATTGTGCTGCTCATAGAAGACATGGAATACGTACTCCCCATTTAGAAAAGCCGTCAAAAAAAACAAACGCGGACGGCGCGCTTTAAGCGGTGCCGCAATCAAGTTTGCAACCCCGCAATGTGTCAACAATTGGCAGCGGAACACGCAACCCCCACGAGGGGGCGACCGCACATGCATTGATCGCTTGCCAGTTCCGCCAGGCCTGCCGCAAAGTCATTGCCTTCGGCAGACCCGAATGCATCAGGTGACTAATTCTATCTACCGCTTTAGCACTCATGCTCTGAGAGTGCTAATGATTGTAATTAGTTCCCGACTCTTTTGCTCGGGATTAGATACCTTCATGTATGTGAGCGATCACTATCAATCATCTCTTTCGTACTCGACTCTTCTTTGAGGGCTTAACGCGTGCTGACGTTCCACCCACTCAGCACGCGCTCCCTCCCATCCATCGCAGCGGTTAACTCTGCTCAGCGTATCAACGGCTTTTCTGATGATGCACGCTTTCTCTGGGCTGCAACGCTGAATGGCGGTAAATCGCAAATTGAAGGAAATAGGCGTTTAGCCGCTATCAGACGCGTGTTTACGAAGAAAGCTGTTATTCACGTCTGGCGGTAGGTAAACGTTCCGCGCGCCGCCGGGTGAAACTGGTCAGAGCGACGGCAGCGTTCGGCCTTAGCATTGGCTTAACATCTGCAATTGCGCCGATAACCAACGGGAGCCCATTGATGAATGTCGAAATCCTGCGCCGTCGCGCGCTTTTGGCGGGCGTGGTCAGCGCGTTGCTGCTGTCGTCCTGCGCAGTGCGGTCGCCAGCACCCGTCACGTCGGTTGCCACACGCAGCGCGGAGCTGCGCGTCATCACGTCCGGCGCGTTCACCGAGGCGTACAAAATGTTGGTGCCAGCGTTTGAGAAAGCGAGCAGTCACCGAGTGATTTCCAACTACGGGGCGTCGATGGGCAATGCGCCGGATTCGATTCCGAGTCGTCTTGCTCGTAACGAGCCGGTGGACGTGTTGATCATGTCGGGGCCTGCGCTCGATGACCTGATCAAGCAAGGCAAAGTGATGCCCGGCAGCCGTGTTGATCTGGTGCGCTCCAGCATCGGTTTCGCGGTGAAATCCGGCGCACCGAAGCCGGACATCAGCACCCTTCCCAAGCTTAAGCAAACTTTGCTTGACGCGAAATCCATCGCCTATTCGGCGAGCGCAAGCGGCGTGTATTTCGCAACCGTGCTGGTGCAGAAATTGGGTATCGCCGATCAGGTGTTGCCGAAGAGCAAGCGCATTTTGAGCGAGCGCGTCGGCACTGTGGTCGCGCGTGGCGATGCTGAATTGGGTTTGCAGCAAGTGAGCGAGTTGGTGCCCATTCCCGGTATCGATTACATCGGACCGCTGCCGGATGAAGTGCAGCAGAACACGTTCTTCTCGGCGGGTATCGTGATCGGTGCCAAAGAGCCGGAGGCGGCACGCGCGATGATCAAGTTCTTCACCTCCGCCGCAGCAGCACCGACGATTGCGAAGACAGGGTTGGAGCCGGTGACGGCGAAGTAGCCAGCCACAATAACGCTAATAAAAAAAGCCTGCTTTCGCGGTCTTTCCGTAAAGGGCACCTCTAATCCGAGATTTTCCATTAGGGAAACGCTGAACAAAGCCTCATTTTCACAAAGTGCATCTACACAATTTTTTTGAAGTGGCAGCGGTGCTTGTCATTTATATGATTTTCATAATCT
>JAYVNO010000278.1:0-8839 GCA_043758415.1 Burkholderiales bacterium | reverse complement strand
CGGCTCAGTCGCTCGGCATGGGTTGGGCGATGATGATGCGCCGCGTGATCATTCCGCAGGCCGTGAAAATCGTGCTGCCGCCCTATGGCAACACCATGGTCATGATGCTCAAGGACTCGTCTCAGGCGTCGACGATTACTGTCGCCGAGCTCGCCATGAAGGGGCAGATGCTTGCGTCGTCCACGTTCAAGAACTCGACCGTGTTCACCCTCGTGGCGCTCCTGTATCTGGTGATGAGTGTGCCGCTGATCCTGTTCGTTGGCTGGCTCGAACGCCGCGCCAAAAAATCATGACCACGCCCGTCATTGACCTGATCGATGTGCACAAGCACTTTGGTAGCAACCACGTCCTGCGTGGCATTAATGCCACCATCGCCAAGGGCGAAGTGGTGTGCATCATCGGGCCGTCGGGCTCGGGCAAGTCAACTATTCTGCGCTGCATTAACGGACTGGAAGCCTACGACGGTGGCGAGGTGCGCGTGGATGGCATTCGCGTCGACCGTAGCGCGCCGTCAATCACCTCAATTCGCACCCATGTGTCGATGGTGTTTCAGCGCTTCAACCTGTTCCCGCACCGCACCGCGCTTGAGAACGTGATCGAAGGGCCGGTATTCGTCAAACGCGAACCGCGTGAGTCGGCGCTGGTACGCGGGCGTGAATTGCTCGCACGCGTCGGTCTCGCGGACAAGGAGGACGCCCGCCCCTCGCAACTCTCCGGTGGACAAATGCAGCGCGTGGCCATCGCCCGAGCGCTTGCCATGCAGCCCAACGCCATCCTGTTTGACGAGCCGACCTCGGCGCTTGACCCGGAGCTCGTTGGCGAAGTGCTGGCTGTCATGCGCACGCTGGCCGAAGACGGCATGACCATGGCGGTGGTCACGCACGAGATGGGCTTTGCCCGGGAAGTTGCGGATCGCGTGCTGTTCATTGACGGCGGCATCATCGTTGAAGAAGGTGCGGCCAAGCAGATATTGACCGAACCACAGCATTCGCGCACTCAGGATTTTTTGCGTCGTGTTCTGCGGCCAATGTAGAAAGCAATTCGATCATGGCCACCGCATTTCCACTTGAACCCTCTTTGTGGGCGGCGACGGCCGCGCCCGCGCTGCCCACACCGCCGCTTGACGGCGACGTTAAGGTCGATGTCTGCATCGTCGGTGGCGGTTACGCCGGACTCTCCACGGCCCTGCATCTTGCGGAGCAGGGAACTAACGTCGCGCTGCTGGAGGCGAATGAGCCCGGCTGGGGCGGCTCCGGACGCAATGGCGGACAAGTGATTCCGGGGCTTAAATACGATCCCGACGAGCTGCAAGCCATGTTTCCCGGCGCACTGGGCGAGCGTCTGGCACAGTTCGCTGGCAGCACTGCCGATTCCGTGTTTGACCTTATCAAAATGCACAGCATGGACGTGCCGTTGGTGCGCAATGGCTGGATACAGGGCGCGCACACGGCAGCCGGTGTTGCTCTGGTGGGTCGGCGCGCGGAACAGTGGGCAAAGCGTGGTGTTGCGGGCGCGCGGGCGCTCAGTGCGTCCGAAGTGGCAACGCTACTTGGCACCGACAAATACCTTGGTGGCTGGCTGGACCCACGCGGTGGTGGGATACAGCCGCTGTCGTATGCGCGCGGTCTGGCGCGTGCGGCGGTCAGCGCGGGCGCCAGCGTTTATGGAAACAGTCCCGCGACCGCGATGCAGCGCGACGGCTCACGCTGGAAGGTCACCACGGCGCAGGGCGCAGTCGTTCGCGCTGACCGCGTGGTGCTCTGTACCAATGGGTACACCGGCGCGCTATGGCCGGGTCTTGCGCGCTCGGTGATCACGCCAAACTCGTTTCAAGTCGCCACCGAGCCGTTGCCCGAGGACGTGGCACGAACGATCCTGCCGCAGGGGCACGTCTCGTCCGACACGCGGCAACTGCTGCTGTACTTTCGGCTCGATCACCAGCGTCGCCTGATCATGGGCGGACGTGGGCCCTTTCGTGAACCGGCATCGCCCGCCGATTGGGGGCATCTTGAGCGCGTCATCGGTCGCATGTTCCCTGCGGCAGCAGGCGCGGCCATCGCGTTTCGGTGGTGCGGGCGCGTGGCCATTACGCGCGACTTTTTGCCACACTTGCACGAGCCCGCACCGGGCCTACTCGTCAACATCGGCTGCATGGGGCGCGGCATCGGCCTGCAGACGTCGATGGGCCGCGCGATGGCTGACTACATCGTGAGCGGCAACGGGCACGCGCTACCCGTGCCTGTCACCGGGGTGAAAGCGTTTCCGTTGCATCGTTTCCGGCAGCTCTACCTGTCGGCCATCATCGCCTGGTATCGCATGCGCGACGGCGGATTGGCCTGACGTCCCACCCTGCAGCGCCACACTCGCCCGGAAAGAAAGGGGCTAGGAGTCTGTCGGGTTTGAAAAGCATCGGCTGCAAATTCGCCGGCCCGGTGCATATTTCGCCTGTTTTTTGGGCAATATCTCGATATTGCCGCTGCAAAACAGCCAAAATCTGCCCTCGGGCGGGCGAATTTTCGCTACGATGTTTCAAACCCGACAGACTCCTAGACGCGTGCTAATCACGGTGGTAGGGATGACCGGACAACAAGCTTACCGCACGATAGAGCTGCTCGACCAGAAATATCCGGGCCAGCCCATGCGGCAGCGTCAGCCGCGACAAACCGAGGCGAAAGTCCGCGCTGGCCTTCAGCGTGGCGTCAAGCCCATCGGCGCTGCCGATCACAAACGCAGCCGACGGAGCCTCGCGCGCCCACGCGGTCATGCGTGCCGACAGCTCACGCGTGGTGATCTGATCGCCACGCTCGTCGAGCACGATGGTCAGCGCTTGTCGCGGGATTTGCGCGCGGATGCGATCAGCCTCAGCGGCCAGCACCGCTTCAATGCTGCGGTTGGCCGCGCGTTTTTCCGGCTTGATTTCGACCAGATCAAACGGCCAGTCGGCGGCGAATCGTTTTGCGTATTCCTGCACGCCGTCGGACACCCAGGCAGGCTGGTTGGCCCCCAGCGCGATCAGCCTGAGTTTCACGGCGTGCGCTATCTCGTTTTTGCTTTTGCAGCGGGTCGTTTGATCGGTTTCATTTTTGCTGCGGGGGCCTTTGGCGCAGGTTTCGCGGCTGGGGCTTTTGACTTTGCCGCTGGCGCTTTGGCCGCCGGTTTCGCTGCGGGCTTTTTGGCGGCGGCTGCTTTTACGGCAGGCGCTTTTGCAGCAGGTTTTTTAGCGGCGGGCGCTTTTGTCACAGGCTTTACGGCGGCCTTTGCTGCTACTTTTTCCACGACCGGCTCGACCTTCGCCACCGCTTTCGTCGCCACTTGTGCCGCAGGTTTTTTCACAGCAGGTGCTTTAACAACGGGCGCCTCCACGACTGCCGCTGCCTTGGTCGCCTTGGCGGCTCTACGTTCAGCCGTTTTAGTCATCGGCGCGGCTTTGCTTCTCGATGCACTAACTGGGGCCGCAACCTCAGCAACCGGAGCCGCAGGCTTCGCCCGTTTCATCGGCATTGGCGCGGTCCACAGCTCTTCAAGGTTGTACAGCGCACGCGTGGTCGGCAGCATGATGTGAACGATCATCTCGGTGCAATCGACGAGCACCCATTCGCCGGTTTCTTCGCCCTCAATCGACATCACCTGACCACCGGCTTCGCGTACTTTGTCGCGCACGTGGCGGGCCAGCGCCTTGGTCTGGCGCGCGCTCTCGGCGGTGGCCACGATGATGGAGTCGTACATCGCCGTCAGCGGGCGAGTGTCGAGGACAGTAATGTCGCGCGCCTTGATGTCCTCAAGGGCGGCGACGGCGGCTTTTTCGATTTTGGTGTTGCGCAATTTGTTCCTTTTTTCCTCGCCGCTTCCCTTGGCCTACGAGGCGGGTCGGTACAGTTGATGCGCACGAATATAGGCCAATACGGGCTGCGGGAGGAAGCGGAGCAGCGCGGCGTCGCTCGCACCGGTGGCAATGGTGTTGCGAATACTGGTGGCAGAGATCGCTTGTGGCGTCACCGTGTGCAGATAAATCGAGCCGTGTGTGGTCTCAACCAGGGTTTCGGCGGAGCGCGTCAGGCGACCCTGCCACACCTCGGCAAGCGCGGGCGACACCGCCTGCGACACCGCAAATCCAGGCCGGTTGAGCACGACAAAATGCGCCAGCTCAAACAGGCGCGGCCATTTAAACCATTGATTGACGTGAACAAACGCATCAACCCCGATCAGCCAGATCAGCGGACGCAGCGGAAAGTCCGCACGCAACGATTCCAGCGTCAGCACCGTATAGCTCGGCGTGTCGCGCGTGAGTTCACGATCATCCACCGCGAGGCCCGGCACCTCCGCCACCGCCAGCCGCAACATCGCCAGCCGGTGTTCGCTCGTCGCCCCAGGTGTCGCGCGATGCACGGGCGATTGAGACGGCATCAGTCGTACCTCGGGCAATTTCAATGCCGCTGCCGTCTCGCTAGCAATCCGCAAATGCCCCCAGTGCACCGGATCAAAGGTGCCGCCGAGGACGGCGAGGGGGGTGTTTGGGTCTCGGGCTAAAGGCATATCCAAAGTCTACGCGGCGGCAAAAATGGATACAGCTTTTGGCAAAAAGGCTTATATAAGCTGGGGTTAGTCGCAATTTAGCCTGTAAGTCGATAAATCACGAAATCGGCCGTTAGCCCCGTTCAAACGCCATTTATCGAAAAAGCTAAATCAATGCCGCGCGCGTTGTGGCCTTCGCGTGAGCAGGTCAGTGCAGGCTCATTCGGTCGCTAACGATTGGCACACAACGTCACAAGCAACTGGGCTTTGCGTTTTCGTCGTCCATTAAACTCAAGACAATGATTCAGTCTCCGCTTGACCACCCACCGCTCTTCAGCAAACGGCTGATTGAAAAGCGTATCCCCAACGCGCCGATCCCGTCAGGCCACGCCGCCACGCTTCAAAACTGGGCTGCGACTATCCGGGATGGTTCGATTGTCAAAATGGGTGAAGCGCAAATTCGTCCTAACTTTATCCAGCGGATATTCATCGAGGTGCTCGGTTACAGTGGCTTTGGGTCGGGCTCTGATGAATGGACGATCACCCACGAACAGCGGGTGGGTGCAGGTTCCGCCGATCAGGCGCTTGGCTACTTCTCTGACACCAGAAACGAAGTCATCGCGCCGATGGAGCTCAAAGGCGCGAAGACATCGAACCTCGACGCCATCATGCCGGGCCGCCACAAGAGCCCCGTGCAACAGGTGTGGGAATACTCGATGGACACGCCGGGATGCAAGTTCCTGATCGTGTCGAACATGCTGGAGATTCGGCTCTACGCGGTCGGGCACACGCGGCAGGTCTACGAGCGGTTTGATTTGCTGGAGGTCGCCGACAGCGCCGCCGCGTATCACAAGCTACAGCTATTGCTCGGAGCGCACGCGCTGCTCAGCGGCAGCACGGCAAAGTTGCTTGTTGAATCTGGGCAACAAGAGCGTGAAATCACCGCCAAGCTCTACAAGGACTACAAAACATGGCGGGCACAGCTCATCCTTTCGCTCGCGCAGAGCAATGATGACAAGCCAGCGCGCTTCATTGCTGCCGCGCAGAAGCTGCTCGACCGGGTTTTGTTCATCGCCTTCGCGGAGGATCGCGGACTGCTCGAAAAAGACACGCTCAAAAGCGTTCACCATGATCGCGGTTGGATCAAACAGCCGTTGTGGGTGAACTATCAGGGGCTCTTCCGCGCGATTGACAAAGGTCTGCCGGAACGCAACATTCCTCCTTACAACGGTGGCCTGTTCGCGTTTGATCCGCTGGTTGATGAGCTGACCGTGACCGATCAGGCGTGCGAACTTTTCGCCGCGTTTGAAGGCTACGATTTCGCCAGTGAAGTGTCGGTCACCGTGCTCGGGCACATCTTCGAGCAATCGATTGAAGACCTTGAAAAGCTCAACCAGCTTGCGGCCGATGGCGTGTTTACTGAGGAAGCGCTCAAGGCGGAGGTTGAGCGCGCTAGTGCCAGCAGCGTGTCGGGAAAGCGAAAACTCGATGGCGTGGTGTTTACGCCTGCCTTCATCACCGAATTTATCGTTGAACAAACGCTGGAAAGGCACGTGCGTGAACGTCGGGCGGCGGTACTCACGCCGTTTCTCGCTGCAGGCAGCTCCCCCGACGATGCCGAGTTGATGTATCGGGCTGTTAGCAACGAGGAGAAGGCCGCGTACAAAAAACGCAAGATTGATTCCGGTCGCATCGTTGAATATCTCTTCCTCGACGCATGGCGAGACTCGCTGACCGACATCAAAGTGTGCGACCCGGCGTGTGGCTCCGGCGCGTTTCTGGTGGCCGCGTTCGACTTGCTCGACGCTGAGTACAAACGCGTGAGTGAGCTGACGCAAGCCATCACTGGCACGTTCGAAATGTTCGATATTGATCGCGATATTTTGAATGGCAATTTGTACGGTGTTGACATCAACGAAGAGAGCATCGAAATCTCCAAGCTCTCGCTGTGGTTAAAAACGGCCAAGCGTGGCAAGGCGCTGCACAGCCTGGAAGCCAATCTGCGCGTGGGCAACAGCCTGATCAGTCCGACCAACGGTGGCGACGACTATTCGCCGCGAGCGTTCGATTGGACGACGGCCTTCCCGGAAATCATGGCGCGCGGCGGCTTCGACGTGGTGATCGGCAACCCGCCTTACGTGCGCATGGAGCACCTGAAGCCCATCAAGCCCTACCTTGAAAAACATTTCAGAGTGGCCAGCGAACGTGCCGACCTGTATTGCTACTTTTTCGAGTTGGGCGTCAATCTGCTGCGGCCCGGCGGGCGTATGGGCTACATCTCGTCAAGCACGTTCTTCAAGACCGGCTCGGGTGAAGCGCTTCGTCAGTTTCTGCTTGATGAAACCACCCTTGAGTCGGTCATTGATTTTGGTGACTTGCAGGTGTTTGAAGGCGTCACGACCTATCCGGCCACGATCACGGTGCGCCGTGCCAAAGCGGATGATGACGCGCGAATTCGCTTTCTGGCGTTGACTGATACCTTGCCCGCCAATCTGGCGGCGGAGTTTGTCAAGCACGGACAGACGATGCCGCAGGCGCGGCTGGGAGCTGGGTCGTGGCAACTGGAGAGCGATGTGCTGTCGGCCTTGCGTACGAAACTTTCGTTGGGTCGGAAGACGCTGAAGGAGGTTTACGGCTCGCCGTTCGCCGGTATCAAAACAGGTTTTAACGAAGCGTTTGTTGTTGATCATGCCACGCGCGATGCGTTGGTTCGCGACGATCCGAAGAGCGCGGATTTGCTCAAGCCGTTTCTAGAAGGGAAAGACTTGCAACGCTGGCGCGTTGAGTCGCAGGGTTTGTGGATAATTTACGTTCCAAAAAATAGCATTGATATCGACCTATTTCCGGCGATTCGGGCGCACTTGGAAACGTTCCAGCCTCTGCTGGAAAGCCGTGCGACCAAACAGGCTTGGTTCGAACTGCAACAGGCGCAAGCCGCGTATATCCCTTGCTTCGAGAGCTGCAAGGCGTACTTTCCAGAGTTCGCGCTCACAGCGCAGTTTTCGCTCGAATCCGAGGCGTTTTACTGCAGCAACAAGTGCTATTTTGTAGCGGGCGCGTCGCACGCGGATGTGGCATTGTTCAACTCGAAATGTTTGTGGTTTTTCTTTCTCGGCTTGTCGACGGCGATCCGCAATGGTTGGCGTGAGCAGCGCGGCGAGTATGTTGAGCGGCTACCGATTCCGATCATTAGTGAGCATTGCCGCGACGAACTTTGCGCGCTTGGCGAGCGCTGCCGTGTGGCAGCCGAAACCCGCCGCGACCTCATGAAACTAGTCAGCCACGAAATCCTCCGCGACCTCGCGCCCGGCGGGCTGACGTCCAAACTCCCTGGCGTATTGCAGGACTGGCCGTCGCTGGACTTCGCGGCGTTTCGCGCGGCGGTGAAAAAACACTTCAAGCAGGATGTTCTGCAGGCCGAACGCAATGACTGGGAAGCGAAGCTCATCGCTGGCGCAAAGCGCGTGGTGGAGCTGACGGCAGAGATCAAAGCGGCCGAGCATGAGATTGACCAAATCGTTTACCGCCTGTTTGATCTCACGCCGGATGAAGTCGCGCTAATCGAAGCATCTGTCACGTAACAGTTTTTTTATGAAATGCCCAATTAGTATGGGCTTAAAGCCAATACACGTCACTTAACGATTCGAATTACCTGGCTGATGTTCACTGACGGTTGTGGCGTGGGGTGACTTCGACGAAGCGGCCAGTTGCTCATTTTTCGCTTGACGCCACGCAGATTGCGTCTGCCGCGTCGGCGTGCGACCTGCTCCTGCAGAATTTCCTGGAGCACGCGCTGATGAAAGGCCTTCCTCTGCACAGGGGGGAATAGCGTTGAAGGCGCTGAGTTTGCGCCGAACGACACGCACCGCGTGGATGAACGAGAGCCGGTCCGGATCCACGTTGGCGCTTAACGCGGCCTCGTGCATCAGGGCACGCATGGCGAAGTGAGCCATCAAGAGTCCGTAGAGCGCCTGGCGTACCCAGTCCGGCGTCTTGGCTGCGCAAGACGATGTTGGCTCCGCGCAGAGGGGTCTTGAGCTCGTCCAGGGCCGTTTCGATCTCCCAGCGCTCCTGGTACAGCGCGGCCAATTCCTGCGCCGGGGCTTGTTGCGCGTCCAGCACACTGGTGACCAAGCGGCAGATCGACTCGGCATCAGTCACGCCTTCCAGGTGGTACTCGATCACTCGCACCGTGATCGAGTTGCTCTGGAGGGCACCTCTAATAATCCATTTGTGCGGCGCATTGTGTCGTCGCGCGGTGCTCGCAATCCTCATGTGACCTGCGCGTACATTCCGGTTGCTGCGCTCCGGGCTCCTAACACTGCAT
>JAYVNO010000277.1:0-24824 GCA_043758415.1 Burkholderiales bacterium | reverse complement strand
CTAAATAGGAGTGCGTCATGGCCGAACCGTTCTTGAGTGAAATACGCATCATGTCGTTTGGCTTTCCGCCAAAGGGCTGGGCGTTGTGCAACGGGCAGTTTTTGCCCATCAACCAAAATCAGGCGTTGTTTTCGCTGCTCGGTACTACCTATGGTGGCGACGGACGGGTGAACTTCGCGCTGCCGAATCTCCAGGGCAAAACCCCGATTCATATGGGCAATAGCCATACGCTTGGAGAGACCGGGGGTGAGCAAAATCACACGCTCTCGATTGCCGAGACGCCGACGCACACTCACGCCGCCACGGCCACCTCGGGTAGCGGCGGAATCATTGCGCCGTCCGGCAATCTGCTGGCCGGTGGTGCGCCACAGGAATATCACGCGCCCGATGCGAATCTCGCCGCGATGAATGCTGCAACGCTCGGTTCATCGGGCGGGAGTCAACCGCACTTGAATATGCAGCCGTTTCTGACGCTGAACTTCAGCATTGCCCTGCAGGGCATTTTCCCGTCACAGAACTAAGAGGAGAAGACCCATGGCACAACCCTATGTAGGCGAAGTCAGGATATTCGCGGGCAACTTTGCTCCTTCAGGCTGGATGTTTTGCGAAGGCCAGTTGCTTCCAATCTCCGAGAACGAAACGCTCTTTCAATTGATCGGCACCACCTTTGGCGGTGACGGGCAGTCGACCTTTGGCTTGCCCGATCTGCGCGGACGCCTGCCGATTCACCAAGGCAACGGTTT
This sequence comes from Burkholderiales bacterium, assembly GCA_043758415.1. Lineage (GTDB taxonomy): Bacteria > Pseudomonadota > Gammaproteobacteria > Burkholderiales > Casimicrobiaceae > Casimicrobium. The sequence goes on along the minus strand of JAYVNO010000277.1, from coordinate 24,081 downwards.
CACGCTGGCTCAAAATGGTGGCGCAGAGAGTGTCACGCTAACGGTGCAGCAAATCCCGGGTCACAGCCACTCTTTCCTGGCGACATCAACCCTCGCCAACGACAGCAACGCGGCAAACAATGTCGCGGCGCAGGTGACGGCAGGTTTTCCGTACCTGAATGCGCCACCCACTGTGCCGATGGCAGCGCAAAGTGTGTCCAGCACGGGCGGCAATCAGCCGCACAATAACTTTCAGCCTTACTTGTGTCTGGATTTCATCATTTCGCTGTTCGGGATTTTCCCGTCGCCAACTTAATCGGAGGAAGTACCATGGCAGATCCATTTGTTGCAGAAGTCCGCATTTTCCCGTTCAATTTCCCGCCCAAGGGCTGGGCGTTTTGTAACGGGCAGCTACTTCCTCTCTCCCAGAATACGGCGTTGTTTTCGCTACTAGGCACCACCTACGGCGGTGACGGCAAATCAAACTTCGCCCTGCCCAACATGCAAGGCAATGCGCCAATGCATCCCGGTCAGGGGCCCGGTTTGTCGTTGCACGATTTAGGCGAGCAGGGCGGATCGGAGACGGTCACGCTACTGCAAACCGAAATGCCCTCGCACAGTCATGCGCTGATGGCGAACACGACCGCAGCGACCAAGTCGCTGGCGACCGGGAACAGCTTTGCAAAGGGTGCCTCGATGACGCCCTATCTGGCACCCGCAGGCGCTCCGTTGGTTCCAATGGCCAATCAGGCCATTGCGCCGATAGGCGGCAGTCAACCGCACAACAATATGATGCCGTACCTGACGATGAATTTTTGTATTGCGTTGCAGGGCGTGTTTCCACCGCGGGGGTGAAACAAGCGTAATTTGTAGGGTGGGCAGCCTCTGCCCACCGTCGTAGCAGTAGTTGCGCATGAGATGGGCACGGGGTGCCCACCGGACGAGTTGTAAGAAAGATTAGATAGAAGATGGACAGACGAGGTTTTTTGTCGGTAACGGCAACGACGGCTGCGGGGGTGGCCGTAGCCGGTGCGGGATCGATGTGGATGGGCGCGCCCGGTTTGGAGGTAACGTCGGACGTGCAAAAAGGCGGTGGTCGGGCATTGATCGCGGAGGCGGTGACGGCGCATGATCTGGGCGGTTCATTGCCGTTTGCGCTGGCACGATTTGCAGAGGGAGGGCTGCTGCCAACAGCCGCTAGCGGTTTTAAAGTGCTCTCGCCCGTGCGCGACGTGCAGTTTCATGGCTTCGCTGTGGGTCGTGGTGCGGGCGCGCTGGCGCTCGACGAGTTGCGAGTGGTCGCGGCACACGTCGCGCTGGACGGAAGCGTCGCGCGGCATGAGCTGTGGTCGCACTCCCCGCAACGCCACGGCGGCACCAGTCAATCGGTGTTGTTCACGGCACATGATGATGCGTTTTCCGGGTTCGAGGTGACGCATTTGTCGTCTGCAGGCAAACGCAGTTCTGCGTTCTTCGGTTTTATGGCGAGTGGCAGTGGCCCGCAGCTCAAGCCCGGCATTTACGTGCTGGCTGGCCAACGAGCGGCGACCGGCCTAGCGCCCGAGCTGGGACGCTACGCCTACAGTGGCGACCTGCGTGCTCCGGTCCGGGAATCGACGGCGCTGGGCCTTGATTTTTCGTACCTTAGTTTTGCCGTGCACGGCGAGTGGGTTTGACCGACGCGTCGGTACCGTCCCGTAGCGTGGGCACCCCGTGCCCACGCACAGCGTTGGAGTCAGATTGGGCGGGCAGAGGCGGCCCACCCTCCACGCTCAACACCGCATTGTCCGAGGCGCTCACCGAACTGCGATTGACCATTCGTGCGGAGACGGCGGCGGACATGGATTTCTCTGCTTCGCTCTATGCGCTTACGCGCGAGGCGGAGCTGGCGCAGCTTGACTGGCCGAGTTCTATGAAGCAATCCTTTGGTCGCCAGCAATTTGATGCGCAGCATGCGCATTACCGCCAGCACTACCCGCAAGCGCAATATCTGCTGATTGAGCGCGATGGCATGCTGGTCGGCCGACTATATTTTGAGTTGACTACGAACGAGTTGCGCCTGATGGAAATCACGCTTACGGTTGCCGCTCGAAATCACGGTATAGGCGGTGCGATTGGCAACGCACTGTTGCAACACGCTCATGCCTGCGGCGTGCCGATGGGCCTGCACGTCGAGTCGTTGAATCGGGCCCGTCGACTGTATGAACGGCAGGGTTTTCGAGTGGTAGAGGAGCGCGGTTTTTATCTGTACATGGTGAGTGCGCCACTAGGTGCCGCGACTGACGCAGCGGCCACAGCGACAGCCTAGTTAAACACCAGCTCGTACGAAACGCCATCGGCGCTCGCGCTGACCGGGACAGCAAAGAACTCAAAGCCTTCGCCGCCTGGCAGTGTGCTGATGCGAATGCCCTGCTTCCTGTCGTTGCTGACGGGTGCCAGCAGATACACGTTGAACGGTTTTTCGCTGCGCAACGCGTGCGCTTGACGACGCGTGACGCTCGTCACCCGCCATGACTCTGTGCCGTTGGCTGTGGTCACCACAATGCTCTGTTCAACAAGTGATTCAAAGAGATCGGCAGTCGGTTGGATCATGAGGCACGCCAAAAAAAGTCATCGAGAGAACCTGTATTTCATCATGTCGCCCGCAGAACCGCCAGCGCATATCGCCTGTGCTTGATCCATGAACATCGGCTTTGACGTCGGTAGCGTATTCGTCAAATGGAACCCGTCGCGACTCTTCCAGCACCAACATGCGGCCCCCGACGGCGAGGCACAACATACCGATGCGCTCGCCGACAAGCTGGTCAATGTCAAGGAATGGTTCGATTCGAGCTTGGATTGATTGCATCGCACAAGATCGTGAAGCGGACCGCGCGTCACTTTCGTGCCGAAAACTTCTCTATCAACTTTTCCGTTAAATCACCAATCGACGCTGGTTGTGGCCAATAAATGGCGCTAGTCGACTTTTAAGGTTTTTAGGCGTTAGCCCGCGTCTATAGGCACTCTCATTGAAAAGCTGATTTGCTATTCCCACTCAATCGTAGCGGGCGGCTTGCCCGAGATATCGTAGACCACCCGATTGAATCCACGCACTTCGTTGATGATGCGGTTGGACACTTTGCCGAGCAAAGCATGTGGCAACTCGGCCCAGTGTGCAGTCATGAAATCAGTGGTCTGCACGGCACGCAGCGCCACTACATTTTCGTAGGTGCGGCCATCCCCCATCACGCCGACGCTTTTGACCGGCAGGAAGACTGCAAAGGCCTGTGCCGTAATGTCGTACCAGCTGGTGCCCTCGCCGTCTTTTGTCGAGCGCAGTTCTTCGATGAATATGGCGTCCGCTCGGCGCAGTAAGTCGGCTGCTTGACGGGTGACCTCACCCAGAATGCGCACGCCGAGGCCGGGGCCGGGGAACGGGTGGCGATCAACCATTTCGCGCGGCAGCCCCAGCGCAACGCCGAGTTCGCGCACTTCATCCTTAAACAATTCGCGCAGTGGTTCGAGCAGTTTCAAGTTCAACGTTTCCGGCAAACCGCCAACGTTGTGGTGCGACTTGATCGATTTCGCCTTGCCGGTTTTGCTGCCTGCGCTCTCGATTACATCGGGGTAAATCGTGCCTTGCGCGAGCCATTTTGCGGCAGGCAATTTTTTTGCTTCAGCCTGAAACACCTCGATAAACTCGCGACCGATAATTTTGCGTTTTTGCTCGGGATCAGTGACGCCTTTTAGGTGACCGAGAAACTGCTCACTGGCATCAACATGAATCACTTTCACGCCAAGATTTTTTGCGAACATGTCCATCACCATCTCGGCTTCGTTTAATCGCAGCAAGCCGTGATCGACGAATACGCAGGTGAGCTGCGCGCCAATCGCGCGATGAATCAGCGCAGCGGCGACGCTGGAGTCGACGCCGCCAGACAGGCCGAGAATGACCTCGTCGGTGGCCACTTGCTCGCGAATCCGCGCGACCACGGTATCGACGTAATTCGGCATTGTCCACGTCGGCGCAGCGGCGCAAATGTCGAGCACGAAGCGCGTGAGAATCGCTTTGCCTTGTTGGGTGTGCGTCACTTCGGGATGAAACTGGACAGCGTAGAACTTGCGCGCTTCGTCGGCAATGCCGGCAACGGGGCAACTCGGCGTTGACGCCATGAGCTTGAACCCGGGCGGCATCTCGGTCACCTTGTCGCCATGACTCATCCACACATTAAGCAGGCCGTGGCCTTCGGCATTTTGCGTGTCCTGAATGCCCGCGAATAATTTCGTGTGGCCACGCGCGCGAACCTCGGCATGACCGAATTCGCGGTGGTCGCTCGCTTCCACTTTGCCGCCCAGCTGCACAGTCATGGTGAACATGCCGTAGCAGATGCCGAGGACCGGAACGCCTTGGGTATACACGGCCTCTGGTGCTCGCAAGTCATGCGCGTCATAGGTGCTGGCGTGACTCCCGGACAGAATGATCCCCTCAGGGTTGAAATCGCGAATGAATGCGTCGCTCACGTCGTATGCATGCAGCTCGCAATAAACACCCATTTCGCGTACACGGCGCGCGATAAGCTGGGTGACCTGGGAGCCAAAATCGAGGATGAGAATGCCGCGTGCCATGTGCGTGGGTCCTGATGTATCGAAAAGGGTGAGCCTGAAACCCAAAGGGGCCGTGAGGCCCCTTGATGTCGTCGCAAATTACTTCTTGGCTGGGGGCTGCGCTGCGGGCGTACCGGCAGCCGCAGGTGGGGACTTTGGCGCGTCTTTGGGGGCGTCTTTAGGCGCTTCAGGCAGTTTCAGGCCCTCTTTTTTCAGCGCTGCGTCAATGCGCTGATCAAGCTCAGCGGACAACGAATCGGCCCACTTCATCGCGGTCTGAAACGTCTCACCGTTGACTTTCGCTTGATTGCCTAACAACTTTTTGCCGAGCGTGCTTTGGTAAAACTTGAGCAACTCGGCGATTTCGGGCGCTGTGAACTGGTTGTGATAGACGAGTGTCACCTGCTCGATCAAACCTCCGCCGCCGTCAACCTTGGCGTTAAGGCCCGCGAGAAACGTGTCGCGAATGATGGTGAAACCCTTGTCCGGAAACTTCGGATCAAGCTGCTTGATCCCGGCCACCCAGCTTTGAACGGTGCTGTTGGCAATTTGCTCGGGGATAACTTTAACGCCGGTGATGTCGAGCAGCGTTTTGATTTGCGCCCGCTTGGCAGCAGTCAACTCGTCAGCGTGAGCGGCGGTGGCGAAGAGCGCGAGTGTTGCGACCGCCAGAAGGAATATTTTTTTCATCATTAATCGTTAGTCAGCGTGATAGTTGGGTGCTTCTTTGGTGATCTGCACGTCATGGACGTGCGATTCACGAATACCGGCACCAGTGATCTGTACGAACTCCGCGCGCTCGTGAAGTTCCGCAATCGTCGCGCAGCCGCAATAGCCCATGCCTGAGCGGATGCCGCCCTCGAGTTGATGTACGACGGAGCCGACCGGGCCCTTATACGGCACACGGCCTTCGATGCCCTCGGGCACGAGCTTTTCGGCGTTGTTCTCGGCGTCCTGAAAGTAGCGATCACGGGAACCGGCCTGCATCGCCGCCAGAGAGCCCATGCCGCGATAGGACTTGTATGACCTGCCCTGAAACAATACAACCTCGCCAGGAGCCTCTTCGGTGCCAGCAAACAGCCCGCCCAGCATCACGCAATCGGCACCCGCAGCCAGCGCTTTGATAATGTCGCCGGAATAGCGGATGCCGCCATCGGCAATGATGCCAACACCGGACGAGTGGATTGCGTTAGCAACAAAGTCAACGGCGGTAATTTGCGGCACGCCCACACCCGCAACCATCCGCGTGGTGCAAATAGAACCGGGACCAATGCCGACCTTGACCGCGTCAGCGCCAGCGTCCACCAGAGCTTTGGCGGCCTCCGCACTGGCGATGTTGCCACCGATGACTTGCGCATTGGGGTAGGCGCGTTTAACCCAGGTAATGCGGTCCAGCACGCCGCGCGAATGGCCGTGTGCGGTGTCCACGACGATGAAGTCAGCGCCAGCGTGCAGCAGAAGTTCGACCCGCTCCTCGGTGCCCTCGCCAACACCGACGGCCGCGCCCACGCGCAATCGGCCCTGCTCATCTTTGCAAGCATTGGGGTGTTCTTTCGACTTGAGGATGTCTTTCACCGTGATCAAGCCGCGCAGTTCAAAGGCATCGTTCACTACCAACACGCGCTCAAGGCGATGCTTATGCATCAGCTGCTTTGCCTCCTCCGTACTGGCACCCTCGCGAACGGTCACCAAACGATCCGCAGGCGTCATGATCGCGGTGACTGACTGATCGAGATTCGCTTCAAAGCGCAAATCGCGATTGGTCACGATGCCCATCAGGCGCTTGCCCTGCACCACAGGCAAACCAGAAATTTTGTGGTCGGTGGTGATCGCCATCACCTCACGCACGGTGGCACTGAGCGACACCGTGATCGGGTCTTTAACCACGCCGGATTCATAGCGCTTCACGCGCGAGACCTCGCGTGCCTGATCTTTTGCGGTGAGATTTTTGTGAACGACGCCGACGCCACCGGACTGCGCCATGGCGATTGCCAGGCGCGATTCGGTCACCGTATCCATGGGTGCGGACAGGATAGGGAGCTGCAAGCGAACGATCCGCGTCAGGCGGGCGCTCAGGTCTACTTCGCGAGGGAGAACTTCGGAGTATCCGGGGACGAGCAAAACGTCGTCAAAGGTAAGGGCTTTGGCGCGAATGCGCATGTGAATTTCCCAAAAACACTATTTTAATCATCACAACGCATGGCATCAGCGCGAACTGCCATCCGGGCCCCTACCCTTGCTTGGCATCAGCCGGCTTGTCCGACTTTTCAGTCTTGTCAGATTTGTCAGGTATCGCGCCTTTTTTGACTTCGACTTTAATGTGTTCTTTGAGCGCTGCGAGGTAAGCACTGGTCAGATCGCCACCACCCTGACTCGCCAGTCGCTGACTGAGAGACTTCAATTTGTCCGGTGTCGCGATCTCAGGCTCAACCACTTTCAACACTCTGGCGATCGTGTATCCGCCCGCATCGTTGGTGCCACCGACCACTGTTGCGCTCTTGCTCACGTCAGCGGCGAAGACAGATTTGCTTAGCGCTTGATTAACGCCGGGCACGGCTGACTGCCGCAACAACTTTTGCACGGGCGAGAAAGTCAGACCGGCGTCGTTACCGGTTTTGGCCGCAGCCAACTTTTCAGCGCCCGCCTTCACCGCCAACTCGGCACCCAAACGCCGCTGCAACTGCTGCGTGATCTGCGCTTTCACATCATCGAGCGGTCGCACCGCAGAAGGCTTGTGCTCAAGCACACGGGCTGAAATCAAACTGTTGTTACCGAGATCAACAGCTTCAGAATTTTTCTTGGCAGCGATGCTCGCGCTTGAGAACACGGTTTGCACAAACTTCTGGTTGCCCGCTGCCAGTGCCTGAACTTGTGAACGTGTTGACCAATCCGTTTTTTTTACCTCGAGTTTGAGCTCGTCAGCAATACGCGCAAAGCTGTCACTTTGCTCGTAAACACGGTTTTGAAATTTCTCGGCGTTCTCGCTGAACAGCCGACCTGCTTTTTGCTGTTTCAGCTCGCCTTCAATCTGCGCGCGAACTTCTTCAAGCGGACGAATGCGCTCGGGCTTGGTTTCCGTCAAGCGAATGATGTGATAGCCGAAGTCCGATTCGATCGGGCCGCGGATCTCGCCCGACTTCATCGCGAATACCGCCTCTTCAAACGGTTTGACCATTTGACCGCGTCCGAAGAAACCAAGGTCGCCACCCTGAGCGGCTGATCCAGGATCTTTCGATTTTTGTTTGGCAAGTTCGGCAAATTTTTCTTGCGGTGCGCCAGTTACCTGTTTCAAAATGGCGTCAGCTTCAGTTTTTGCGCCGTCTTTTGATGCCGCTTTGGACTGGCCCTTGTCGTCCTTTTCAAAGCTCAACAGGATGTGGCTGGCACGGCGCTCTTCAGGCGCTGAAAACTCCTTCAGCCGCTTGTCGTACTCGCCCTTTATTTCGTCAGAAGACACCGTGACGGAGCCTTGCAACGCAGCTTGATTGAGCTGCAGGTACTCAATTTTCATCTGCTCCGGCGCGCGGTACGAATCAGGGCTCTTTTCGTATTCCGCTTTGATCTGTACATCGTCCACTTTAGCCTGCGCCAGGAAAGCCGTCGGATCCATGGTCGCAACCTGAATCTCGCGCGCTTGCTCAGTGAGTTTTTGATAGAGCCCTGCCTGCGCAGCACTAGCGAAATTGGTGCGTCCAAGCACGTCCTGTAACGGTTGCTGCGCAAGGTCGCCACGCAAACGTTGCTCGTAGCTTGCGCGGTTCAAGCCGTTGAGCTTGAGCACTTCGTCATATTTGGTCAACGAAAATTTGCCGCTGTCCTGAAAATCAGGGATTTCAAGGATGACTTTGCTTATCTGCGCATCCGGCGTGGTGAGCTTCATGTCCTGAGCCGTTACCTGTAGCAGTCGCTGATTGACCACGCCGTCGAGCACTTGTTGGCGCACCTCAGGGTTGTCGAACATGGTCGGATCAAAGTTTTTACCCAGCGCGCGCTGCATTTGCTGCTGCTGCGAACGCAATGCGTTTTCGAAATCCTGCGAACTGATGCTCTGCCCGCTTACTGTCGCAACATCCTTGTCGCCACCGGCGCCGCGAACGTAACTATCGACGCCGACAAACGCGAACGGCAATACCAGCAACGCCAGAATGAACTGAACAATGCGTTTGTTTTTATGGACGAAATCGAACATGAGATTCTCTGTAATACCGGTCAGCTAGAACCATGGCGCGGGCTGACACGACGGCTGGAAAGTATGCTTGTGTTGGACATTTCGGATGCAAAAAAGGCGAACTTCCGTTCGCCTTTTTTATGTCATCTATTGGCGGAGTGGACGGGACTCGAACCCGCGACCCCCGGCGTGACAGGCCGGTATTCTAACCAACTGAACTACCACTCCTTTCGATCTGATGTGCCGTTTCGGGCTCATTCGATCTGGTGGGTGCTGAGGGGCTCGAACCCCCGACATTCGCCTTGTAAGGGCGACGCTCTACCAACTGAGCTAAGCACCCAACATTTTTGTACCCTGCTGGAAAGGCTTCCCAGATATCTTAAACACACTTAAAAGTGGATTCCCAGTCAAGCCCACTAGTTTATCGCATCTTTCAACGCTTTGCCAGCGCGAAACTTTGGAACCTTTGCAGCCTTGATTTTGATTGCTGCACCGGTACGTGGATTGCGACCGGTACGGGCGGTACGCTTGCCCACATAAAAACTTCCGAAACCGACGAGCGTGACAACGTCCCCCTTTTTCAACGCGATCGAGATCGCCTTTATAGTTCCATCGAGTGCACGCGTAGCGGCTGCTTTCGATACGTCAGCGCTCTTAGCGATGCTCTCGATGAGTTCAGCTTTATTCATCTTATAGGTCCCCTTTCAGCAATGGTTTGGGCTAAAACAATATTACGTTTGCGGCATGTCTGGCGCAGCATGAAGCAGACGTCGTTTGAAAACATAGGAAACGAGTCTACTACGAAATGCAGCGCCGTCCGCGTGTTGCCGGCATCCGACTAGTGCTTGACCACCGGCTCGGCAGCCACAGCTGCGTCTTTTGGCACAGCAATTGGCGGAGCCGCCTCTTCGACGATGGGGACTGGCGCTCGCTGCAGTGCCACGGCAAGCACTTCGTCGATCCATTTAACGGGAAGAATCTCAAGAACGTTCTTAACGTTATCGGGAATATCCGCGAGGTCTTTTACGTTCTGATCCGGGATAAGCACTGTGGTCAAACCACCGCGATGTGCGGCTAGTAATTTCTCTTTAAGCCCACCAATAGGCAGCACTTCACCGCGCAGCGTAATCTCGCCGGTCATGCCCACATTGGCGCGAACAGGGATGCCGGTTAGCGCCGACACGATAGCCGTCGTGATGGCGATACCTGCGCTCGGGCCGTCTTTTGGAACTGCACCTTCAGGGAAGTGCAAATGCAGATCATGCTTCTCATAGAAATCAGGCTTAATGCCTAGCATCCGCGCTCTTGCACGCACCACCGACACCGCCGCAGCGACGGACTCCTGCATCACGTCCCCGAGTTTTCCGGTGTGCTTCACGGAGCCTTTACCGGCCAGTGCGACGGCTTCTACGGTGAGCAGATCGCCACCGACTTCCGTCCACGCCAAACCACTAACCTGACCGACCTGATTGGCCTTCTCGGCCATCCCAAACGTGAACTTTTGTACGCCCAGATAATCCGCAAGGTTAGCTGATGAAATTACAGCCCCTTTCACCGTTTTATCGGTCAGGGTAAGCTTTATAGTCTTGCGACACAGCTTGGAGATTTCACGCTCAAGCGAACGCACGCCAGCTTCACGCGTGTAGAAACGAACAATGTCGCGAATCGCATCTTCGCCGATCTCAATCTCGCCGGGTTTCACGCCATTGTTCTTGATTTGTTTAGGCAGCAAATACTTCTGCGCAATCTTTACTTTTTCGTCTTCCGTGTACCCGGACAAACGAATAATTTCCATACGATCCAGTAGAGGTGCCGGCAAATTGAAACTATTGGCCGTCGCCACGAACATCACATCAGATAGATCGAAATCGACTTCGACGTAGTGATCAGAAAACGTGTGATTCTGCTCGGGATCAAGCACCTCTAGGAGCGCAGACGCCGGATCACCGCGAAAGTCTTGTCCCATCTTGTCGATTTCATCGAGCAGGAACAGCGGATTGCGCACGCCAGCCTTCGACAAATTAGTCAACACTTTTCCGGGCAGCGAGCCAATGTAGGTGCGGCGATGGCCACGAATCTCAGATTCGTCCCGTACGCCGCCGAGCGACATGCGTACATATTTGCGATTCGTCGCGCGCGCGATGGACTGACCGAGCGACGTCTTGCCGACACCCGGTGGGCCTACGAGGCACAGAATCGGAGCTTTAACCTTGTCTACACGCTGATGCACGGCGAGATATTCGGTGATGCGCTCCTTGACCCTCTCAAGGCCGTAATGGTCTGCCTCAAGTATCTCGATGGCGCGATTCAAGTCCTTTGAAACCTTGCTCTTTTTCTTCCACGGAAGGCCGGTGAGCACGTCCAGATAGTTACGCACGACCGTTGCCTCAGCGGACATCGGCGACATCATTTTGAGCTTCTTAAGCTCAGTCTCGGCCTTTTCCTGAGCCTCTTTCGGCATGCCAGCGGCTTTGATTTTTTTCGCCAGCTCTTCGACCTCGGCCTGATCTTCCCCCTCGCCCAACTCCTTCTGGATGGCTTTAACCTGCTCGTTCAGGTAATACTCGCGCTGACTTTTTTCCATCTGGCGCTTGACGCGACCCCGGATACGTTTTTCAACTTGCAGAATGTCGATCTCAGCTTCAATCAATCCCATCAAATGTTCAATGCGCTTGGCCACCGACGGCAATTCGAGCACTTCTTGCTTTTGCTCAAGCTTGAGCGGCAAATGCGCGGCAATCGAGTCAGCCAGACGTCCGCCATCGTCAATTCCCGCCATTGAGGTCAGAATCTCTGCGGGAATTTTTTTGTTGAGTTTCACGAACTGATCGAAGTTCCCGAGCAAGGCGCGGCGTAACGCCTCAACCTCGGCAGAACCATCTTCGCTGGCGGGAATGGCGTGGGCTTCGCCGGAGAAAAATTCGCCGTTATTGGTCAGCGCGGTGAGAAGTGCGCGATGCAAGCCTTCAACCAGCACTTTGACTGTGCCATCGGGCAATTTAAGCATTTGCAGCACGGTAGCGACGCAGCCTGTGTCGTACAAATCTTCGGGATTTGGATCGTCTTTGGCGGCAGACTTCTGCGCGACCAGCAGAATGTGCTTGCCGCTCTCCATTGCAACTTCCAGGGCCTTGATGGACTTGGGTCGTCCCACAAATAGCGGGATCACCATGTGCGGGAACACCACCACATCGCGCAACGGCAACAACGGATATGTCAATGTGCCGTTTCCGGCTTCAGTATCGAGGTTTGTGTCAGACATAGCGAGCTTTCATTTCATCATGCGAACCCGGCCATGCCTGCGGCTGAAGACGCAAAGACGGTTTAGGCTGCTTTGCTGGGTTCGCTGTAAATCAGTAAGGGACGGGCGCTTGTTTCGACCGTTGTTTCGTCAATCACCACGCGCTCAAGATTATTGAGCGAGGGCAAGTCGTACATGATGTCGAGTAACAGAGATTCAACTATAGATCGCAAGCCGCGTGCGCCAGTGCGTCGTTTGATGGCTTTGCGCGCAATCGCCGCAAGCGCGCTTTCGCGCACTTCAAGGTCAACATTCTCAAGACGGAACATTTTTTGATATTGCTTGATCAGCGCGTTCTTTGGCCGAATCAAAATATCAATTAACGCAGGCTCATTAAGCTCATCAAGCGTCGCCAAAACAGGCAGACGCCCCACCAGCTCAGGAATCAAACCGAAACGAATTAAATCATCAGGCTCAGTGTCACGCAGCAAAGCACTGATAGTGCTTCGGTCATCGGGCGAAATAACCTGCGCACCGAAACCGATCCCCGTCTTCGCAGAGCGCTGTCGGATGATGCGATCAAGACCTTCAAACGCGCCGCCAACGATAAACAAAATGTTCGCAGTGTTGACAGTGACAAATTCCTGATTCGGATGCTTGCGACCGCCTTGCGGTGGCACCGACGCGTTGGTGCCTTCGATGAGCTTTAGTAAGGCCTGCTGGACGCCTTCGCCGGACACATCACGCGTAATCGACGGGTTTTCGCCTTTTCGGGAAATCTTGTCGATCTCGTCGATGTAAACAATGCCGCGCTGCGCCCGCTCAACGTCGTACTCGCAGGTTTGCAGCAGCTTCTGGATGATGTTTTCTACATCTTCACCGACGTAGCCTGCTTCCGTCAGCGTGGTCGCATCAGCAATCACAAACGGCACATCAAGCAGCTTCGCCAGCGTCTGCGCGAGCAACGTTTTGCCAGAGCCGGTTGGGCCTACCAACAGAATATTGCTTTTGGCGAGCTCAACGTCGTTATCTTTCAGATTGGCGTCAATCCGTTTGAAGTGGTTGTACACCGCCACCGACAGAATCTTTTTCGCCTGCTCTTGACCGATTACGTACTGATCGAGCTTTTCTCGTATCTCGTGCGGTGTTGGAAGGTGTTTGCCGCCAGTACGCTCAACGCCTTCGGCCTGCACCTCTTCTTTGATGATGTCGTTGCAGAGATCGATGCATTCATCGCAAATGAACACAGACGGGCCTGCAATGAGTTTTCTCACTTCGTGCTGGCTTTTGCCGCAAAACGAACAATAAAGGAGCTTGTCGCTCGTAGATTTCTCGGACATAAAACTAGTGGATGTAGCGTGACCTGCACGCGTTCAGAGCAGTGTAGCGCTTTACAACGCTGCGCAAAGCACGCAAAACCCAACGAACGATTGCAAACGGGGCCGTAGAAAGCAGAACCGCGTCAGCTAGCGCTATGGCGATGGCGATGGCTCCGCACGAGACGCAAGCACGCGGTCTACCATGCCGAATTCGCGCGCCTCGTCAGCAGTTAAAAAATTGTCACGATCCGACGCTCGATCAATCTCTTCAACGGTTTTTCCGGTGAAGTCGGCCATGTGCTTGTTGTAGCGTTGCTTGAGGCGAACAATGTAGCTGGCGTGACGCTCAATATCTGACACTTGACCAGAAAATCCACCGGAGGGTTGATGAATCATCACCGTTGAATTGGGCAGCGCAAATCGCTTCCCCTTGGTGCCAGCGGCCAGCAAAAATGCGCCCATTGAGGCTGCCATGCCCGTACACAGGGTACTCACATCCGGTTTGATGAAACGCATGGTGTCAAAAATCGCCATACCGGCCGACACCGATCCGCCCGGCGAATTGATGTAGAAGCTGATGTCCTTGTCCGGATTCTCGGACTCAAGAAAGAGGAGCTGGGCGACGATTAGATTTGCGGTTTCGTCGGTCACTGGGCCGACCAGAAAAATCACGCGCTCTTTAAGCAAACGCGAGTAAATATCAAACGCTCGCTCGCCACGTCCGCTTTGCTCGATCACCATGGGCACCAAGCCCAGTCCCTGTGGGGCCTGAGCACCACAAGCGTCGCCCGCAGCACCAGCGTTTAAAAAGGGAGGGGTCCACATTGCCATGATTGTTCGTCCTGAAACTAGAGGGGCGTGAAAAAGCTAACTTAGCCTGATGGGGTGAACGGTTGCGTCAATCAGGACAATTTCAATGGCGTGACCGACGAAAACGCCCGCCTTGCCAGTGCTACAGACTACAACGCGCTAGGCGACCTGCTGCCCTATCAATTCGGCAAACGGAATAGCTTTGTCGGCGACTTTCGCCATTTTCAGCACATGATCAACCACGTTCTGCTCAAGCGCAACGGCTTCAAACTCGGACAAACGACGCGGATCCTGATAGTACCAACCCACCACCTGTTCTGGTTTCTCATAGCTTTGCGCCTGCTCGTTTAGCAGCGCGCGAACCTGTGTTGGTGAAGCCTGCAAGTTGCTGCTGCGAACCAATTCGCCGACGATCAAACCCATAGCGACACGCTCGATTGCGGCGGGCTCAAAGGTTGAAGCGGACACTTGGGCATCTCCCGCCTTTGTGCCACGCGACTTCATGTCTTCAGTCGCCGCCTGCGCCATTCGCTGCGCCTCTGCGCCTATCAATGCTTTTGGCACCTCAAGCGTCGAAAGCGAGCGCAAGCCCTTGAACACCTGATCACGAACGCGCTGGAACACGCGACGCTTGCGCTCAAGCTCGAGATTTCCGCGAACTTCGGCTTTCAATGCATCCACGTTGCCACCAGAAATGCCGAATGCTTTCGCGAATTCTGCATCAACTTCAGGCAGCACGGGTTTAGCAACGTCCTTCGCGGTCAACACAAACGTGGCGGTCTTGCCGGCAACGTCTTTACCGAAGTAGTCCACTGGAAAAGTCAGTTGAAACGACTTGGTGTCGCCCTTTTTGAGGCCTTGCGCAGCGGCTTCGAATTCCGGCAGCATGCGGCGCTCACCAAGCACCATCGTGAAATCTCTTGCTGCACCACCATCAAACGACACGCCATCGATTTGGCCGTCGAAATCGACGATCAAACGATCACCATCTTCCACCGCCGCGTCCTTCACTTCGTAGCGAACACGCTGTTTGCGCAGCGTCTCGAGCGTGCGCGCGACATCTTCGTCAGTCACTTCAACGATCGGGCGCTCGATATCGAGCAAGCCCAAGTCGGCAAACCGCACATCCGGGAACACCTCGAAGGTGGCCGTAAACAAAAAATTTGCGGTGTCAGCCGAATCCGTCTTCGGCTCAATCTGGGGAAAACCGGCGACGCGCAACTGGTTTTGGTCGACCACCGAACCAAAGCACTTGTTGACTTCGTCGGTCAATACTTCGGAGCGAACTTGCGGGCCGTAGCTTGAGGCGACCATCTTGGCCGGAACTTTACCGGGACGAAAGCCTGACATCTTGACGGTGCGAGCCAACCGTTTGATGCGGCTCTCGATTTCCATTTCAATTGCCGCTATCGGAATGCTCATCGTAAAGCGACGCTCAAGCGTGCTCAGTTGCTCGATCTGCGTGGACATGTTTTTCTTTCCATCCGAACGCGTGGACAGCGTTCGCTTAGTATGTTTCGAGTTTTCTCACAAAACAGCACGGTTCGCCGCTTAGTACGACGCCTGTTGGCGATTTTCACAACGGCCAACATGCTGAAAAGTCTGGTGCGAATGAAGGGACTCGAACCCCCACGCCTTGCGGCGCTGGAACCTAAATCCAGTGCGTCTACCAATTCCGCCACATTCGCTTAACCTCCTATTATAGCTAACCGTGGCTCCCTCACTCTTGTATGGTTTTACACACGAAGATGGCCGTCGACCAACATTACGAAAACTTTCCGGTAGCGTCTTTTTTAGTGCCGCCCGCCATACGACCTTATGTTGTCGCGATTTACCGATTTGCCCGTCATGCCGATGACGTCGCGGATGAAGGTGACGCCGATGCAGAAGCTCGCTTGTCACAACTCGCGCAGTTGCGTGCCGACGTGCAAGCCCTCTTCCGAAATCAACCGGTTGACACGCCGACTGTACGAGGACTCGCGCCCTTACGAAACGCAGCCATACCGGGCATTGACGCAAAGCCCTTTCTCGATCTGCTGTCGGCGTTCAGTCAGGACGTGCGTACCCAACGCTACGAGTGCTATTCAGCGCTTGAAGATTATTGTCGACGATCCGCCAATCCCATCGGTCGATTGATGCTCGCGCTGTGTGGCGTGCGCGACGACGCCTCACTTCAGGCGAATGATCGAATCTGCACGGCGTTACAGCTCATCAATTTCTGGCAGGACACCGCGATTGATGCGTCGCGAGGACGCATTTATGTGCCGCAAGAAGATTTCGCGAAATTCAACGTCGTCGAGAACGGCTTCCCGCAGCATCCGCAACATCAATCGCTAATGCAATTCCAGTGCCAGCGGGCGCGAGCCTTGATGCTGGCGGGCACTCCGCTGCTCACGACACTAGACGGGCGATTGCGCCTGGAAATTGCGTTCACCATGGCGGGTGGCTTGCGAATTCTGGAAAAGATAAAACGTAATAAGTTTGATGTGCGCATGCGGCCAAAGCTCCGCTGGTACGATTCGTACCGATTGCTATTTTTAGCGCTGCACCTATTACTAGATTCACGGCGGCCGCACCAATGACACCCGACGACTACTGCCAGGATAAGGCGGCCAAATCGGGCTCCAGCTTCTACTATGCGTTTCGCTTTCTGCCAGAACATCGGCGCCGCGCGATCACGGCCTTCTACGCGTTTTGCCGTGAGGTCGACGATGTCGTCGATACTGTAAGCGACCCAGCCGTAGCGCGCACCAAGCTGGTGTATTGGCGGCGTGAGGTTGACGCGCTGTACCTTGGCTCCGCACAGCATCCTGCAATGCAGGCGCTGAAACCGCACATCGGCCCCATGCGGCTACCACAATCCGCGCTTCACACCGTGATTGACGGCATGCAACAGGATCTCGAAAAAACACGCTATCTGAACTTCGCAGAACTATCCGCGTACTGCTACAAAGCCGCAGGCGTGGTCGGTGAAGTGAGCGCGCGCATATTTGGCATTGCCAGTCCCGATGACGCGAGAACGCTCGAGTACGCGCGCGCTCTGGGCGAGGCGCTGCAACTGACCAACATTATTCGCGATGTCGGCGAAGACGCGCGCCGCGGTCGCATTTATCTGCCACAGGATGAACTGGATCGCTTTGGTGTTTCATCTATCAATTTACTGCGTGGGACAGCGGACGACAAGTTCTCTGACCTGATGACGTTGCAGTACCACCGCGCCGTGGGTGCCTATGATCGAGCCCATGCCGCATTGCCGAAAGAAGACAGAAGGTCACAGCGTGCGGGCCTCGCCATGGGCGCAATCTACCGGACGTTGCTCGAAGAGATTCGTCGCGACGGCTATCGCGTACTCGAACATCGTGTTGCATTGACGCCCATACGCAAGCTTTGGCTCGCGTGGAAAACAGTGACCTTTGCATGACGCGAGTAGCGGTGATTGGTGCGGGCTGGGCTGGCGCTGCAGCGGCGCTTCCGCTGGCGCGCGCAGGCACCACGGTGACAGTGTTTGAAGCGACCAACAGCATCGGCGGACGGGCGCGAGTCATTGGCAAAGATGGACGGCAATTTGACAATGGGCAACACCTTTTGCTGGGTGCCTACGAGCGCTCGCTAGCGCTTGTCGGAAGCCTGCATGCTTCGCTTGATGAGGCACTTTTGCGCATCCCGCTGGGACTGAATACTGCGCCGGGTGTTGCGTCGCACTTGCGCATGCACGCGCCAAACGTTGCAGCGCCAATGCATCTGTTGTTAGCCATTGCGACAGCGCGCGGCCTGTCGCTCAGCGACAAATTTTTCACACTCGTCTGGGCAGCACAACACCTGCGCGGACAGGTCATTTCTGACACCGCGACGGTCTCCGAAATCATCAATGATCAACCTGAAGCTGCACGCCGCTTGCTGTGGGAGCCGTTGTGCATCGCCGCGCTCAATACGCCGCCTGAAGTCGCTTCGGCGCGCGTGTTCGTGGAAGTGTTACGGCGCGCATTTACGGGCGATCAACACGCGAGCGATTTGATCATTCCACGCGTCGATTTGTCCCAGCTTTTTCCGGCACCGGCAATGGCCGAGGTCGTGAAACTCGGCGGTGAAATGCATCTGGCGAACCCCGTACTGGCGATCAGCCAGAACGGCGCTTGCGTGCGTGTCGCTACCCGCCGTGACACGCACGAATTTGATCAACTCGTGGTTGCAACCGGGCCGCAGCACGTGTCGCGCCTGCTTGCTGACGAGCCAGCGGCGTCTGACATCGTGCGCACGTTGAACGAGCTGAAATATGAGCCCATTACCACATTGCATTTTGAATTTGACGAGATGGCGCCGAGCGCTTCGACGTGCATGTTGATGCTGGACGCTGCCCCCGGTCAATGGCTCTTCTGGCAACAACTACCGAACAGACACTGGCGCGCAAGCGTGGTGATCAGCGCGCAGCACCGAACGCAAAGCGAGAACGAGTTGACCGCGGCAACCCTTACGCAGCTGCGGCGCGGCTATCGACTGCCCCAGCCTATCTGGCATATCGTAGTTACCGAAAAGCGAGCGACCTATGCCTGCACGCCGGCCCAGACCCAACGCCTCAGTGCGTTGCCACAGCGCATCGGCAAATTGCTGTTCGCGGGTGACTGGTGTTATCCAGAACTGCCAGCGACGCTGGAGGCCGCCGTGATCTCGGGAGAACGGGCCGCGCGTTTAATCCTCAACGGCTAAGCCAGGCGAACGCGATGAATATATTTACGTATGGATCGCTGATGTTCTCCAGCGTTTGGGTGCGAGTCGTGCGCGGTGACCACCGCTCGACAGAGGCCACTGTACACGGATTTAGGCGTGTGCGAGTGCGCAATCATCAGCATCCGGCACTCATCATTTCCGCGAACGCCCCGCCGATTGCAGGGCGCATTTACTTCAATGTGTGTGCTGGCGATATAGCGCGTCTGGATCATTTCGAGACGAGCAACTATGCGCGCGTTGCGATTGCCGTCACTGTCGCCGGTCACGCCGTTAGTGCTCACGCTTATCTGGCATTGAATGTAGATTCACTGCTGAATGAAAACTGGAGCGTTACGGAATTTGAGCAGCACGGCTTGCCTATTTTCAACGCGACCTACGTCGTGAAAAATGCGCCGCCGGAATGACCCAACGCGATCACGTCATTCGAACGGCACAATCACGGCAACACGTCTATTTTTGGTGCGACCTTCTGGTGTGTCGTTGCTTGCAATGGGGCGATCAAAGCCAAAACCGCGTCGCTCAAGGCCGTCGCTGACAAAACCCTGTGCGACCATTTCAACGGCCACCGCTTCGGCTCGTTTGCCGGACAAACCGCGATTGAACTCGGCGTTACCGACGTTATCAGTGTGACCAAACAGTCGAAGCTTCTTGATGTCCAGCCTTCGCAAATCAGCCGCCAGTTTGGCGAGCACGGCCTTGGCACCTGCACTCAGTACGTCACTTCCGGTATCAAACAACAATGCCCCCGAAAGATTGAGCACAAAGCCCTCCTCTGTTTTCTCAAAGCCCAGCGCTGCCAAAGCGGCAGCGCGCGAAATATCGGGTGGCAGCGCTGCGGGCGCTGGTGGTGGCGCGCTTGCGCAAGCGCTTAGCAGTGCGGCCACTATCAACGGCAACAGCGAACGAAGCGAAAATGTTGTGCCGAAGAGAGAAAAATGCGTGTATTTCATGGGGCTCCGATCTTTGAATTGTGGCCCTGTGCGGGCAAATTATTTACGCTGGAATAGCTGACAGTTTGCGCACTCGGCAAACGCGGAGGTTCGTTGGCCGCAACGACACGAATCGAATCGTCGACCGGCAGCGCTTTGGCCCTGTACATCGCCTGATCGGCGGCGTGAATCAAACGGTTGGCATCAGTGCCGTGGTCGGGGAAAACCGTCACGCCGACATTCGCACGAATCGGCTGCGTCCACTGGTCTTCTGGCAGCGAAATGCCAAGCCAGACGGTGAGTCGCTCACCAAGCTTTACGGCGTCCGATGCATTGGTGATGTTGGCAGAAACAATTACGAATTCATCCCCCGCCAGTCGCGCCAAAAAGTCCGAACCGCGCAGCGCGCGCCGGATTCGCGCTGCGGTTGCACGCAACGCGGCATCACCCTGCGCATGACCGTGCGCGTCGTTGATCGCCTTCAAGTTGTCGAGATCGACAAATAGCACCGTAAAGCGCTTGCCCGACGCATTCGCCGACGCGATCTCGGTTGCCAAGGTGGCTTCGAACATGGCCCGATTTGGCAGGCCCGTCAAGGTGTCGGTCAAGGCCATTGACTCAAGACGTTCGTTGTGCGCTTTCAACTCATATTGCTTGCGCTTAAGCTCCCGATTTTGCTCCGCGAGTTGTGCGATCAGCAACTCAAAACTCGTCGTCAACCGATCCACCTCTAAACCACCACCGCGTGGCGCTGGCGCGGCGAGATTTCGCGACTTGCTTACGGCTTCCGCCCACGCGGTCAAGTCAGCGACCGGACGGAGCATCGCCTGGCTCAGAACCCGCGCGACCCAGATTCCCGCAATCAGCGTGATCGCGAGCACGATGCCGAGCACGGTCAGCGCGCGCGCGAACGCTGCGTCGAGCGAATGCTGATTGGAATTCACCACCAGCGTACCGAGGATCGCCGTTGAATTGCTGACCTGATCGTCGCGCAACGCAAGTTGAATAGGTCGGGACGCCAGCGCGGCTGTGCTGCTCCCGTTGATTGCCGCCAACAGCGATGGAAACTTTGCTTCACCTGGTGCCACTATCTCTGCCAGTAGTCGTCCCTGACGATCATAGACGGCGGCGGAGTCAGGGTCGGGACCGCTATCAAACACGCGCAGGGACTCCGCGATGACCTCTTTGCCACCAAAGCGAAGCGCCGCTGCAACCGTGCTTGACGCCACATTTGCCTGCGTCAACGCAGCGATTCGGCCTTGTTCGACCTGATCTCTGGCGAACAGGGCCGCAAGCGTCAGTCCGGCCAACAGCATCATGGCCACCAACGTAGCGACCGTCGCCAACGTCGCGCGGCGGGCTAGGGCGTAGCTCGCGAAAAAGCGGCGAATACTCATCGCCCCGCCCCTGAGCCTGCTGTCAACCGCTGCTTCTGACTTAAGCGCAGCGCGACCGCCGCGATGTTGACGCGCGAGCGTTGCAACGCTTCCAGATTCACCTCGAAGCGCCAGTCCGGGCCAAAACGATACGCGCCGATGATGCCGCCGTCTGCCGTAAAGTCTCCATAGTTGCTAAGGGTGAGAATCGGCTGATCTTGCACCGCATGCAGCCATTCGCGGGGTGCTGGCCGCACGTCCGAATTAAGCCACACGATATTGCAACCAGCGATCTGCAGTGGGGCCGTGATGGGCTGCCAGACGACAGGAATGCCTTTGACAGTCAGCCGTGGTTCGGCGGCCGTTCCGGAAAGCGGCAGCGCGCCGCCATGGGCATAACAAATGGTCAGCGAGTTAGGCGCCGCCGTCGGCCAAGAGGTATAGCGTGCAATGTTGACGATAAAATCTGCAAGGTCCCCAGACGGGCTGGCGTGCGTGACCGTTGCAACAGCGGCGGTCGGTTGTTCCGACCACGAGGGCAGCGCCAGCAGCGAAATCGCTACGCCGCCAAGCGCTTCCACAGCCGCCAATGCACAAAACAAAAATCGGTGCCGCGCGGTTTTCATGCGGAGCACCGATTTCGTACGGGCTCGAAAGCTACAGCGTATCAGGCGCGGCTTTTGGAGAAGCCGCCGTCGGGGCCGTCACATCCGGCTTGACTTCAGCCTTGGCCGCAGGTTCAGCAACCGGTATCGACGAGCCTGTTGACGAGTCATTACCGCCACTCCCCGGCGTGCTGTACGTCTTCACTGGACGCACTGTACGGCCCGCCATGATGTCAGCAATCTGATCGGCGTCGATCGTTTCATATTCCATCAACGCGGTCGTCATTGCCTGGACCTGTGGCGCGTGATCGGTGAGAATCTTCGTTGACACGGCATACTGTTCATCGATGATGCGACGAATCTCCTTGTCCACTGTTTGCATGGTGGTCTCGGACATGGTGCGCGTCTGCGTGACGCTACGACCAAGAAACACCTCGCCCTCATTGTCGGCGTAAACCATAGGACCAAGCAGGTCGCTCATGCCGTACCGGGTCACCATATCGCGCGCGATTTTCGTCGCGCGCTCAAAGTCATTTGATGCGCCAGTGGAGATGTTCTTCACGAACAAATCCTCTGCGATACGGCCACCAAAAAGCACCGATATTTCCGTCAGCATTTGATCTTTGTAGAGCGAAATGCGATCACGCTCCGGCAACTGCCACGTCACGCCCAGCGCGCGACCGCGGGGGATAATCGTCACTTTGTGAACGGGGTCGGCTTTGGGCATCACCGTGGCGATGATTGCGTGGCCCGACTCGTGATAAGCAGTGGCACGCTTCTCGTCCTCGGATAGAACCATAGACTTGCGCTCGGGACCCATGAAAATCTTGTCTTTGGCGCGCTCAAAGTCATCCATATCAACCAGACGCTTATTGCCACGCGCAGCGAACAACGCCGCTTCGTTCACCAGGTTCGCAATATCCGCACCCGAAAAGCCAGGACAACCGCGCGCGATCACATGCGCCTTGACATCAGCCGCAATCGGCACTTTGCGCATGTGGACTTGCAGAATCTGTTCGCGACCACGAATGTCCGGCAGCGGCACCACCACTTGCCGGTCAAAGCGGCCCGGACGCAACAGCGCTGGGTCCAGCACGTCAGGCCGGTTGGTCGCAGCGATCACGATCACGCCTTGTGAGCCTTCAAAACCGTCCATCTCGACGAGCATCTGGTTCAGCGTTTGCTCGCGCTCGTCATTACCGCCGCCAAGGCCCGCGCCACGTTGCCGACCGACCGCGTCGATCTCGTCAATGAAGATAATGCACGGCGCATTTTTCTTCGCCTGCTCGAACATATCACGCACGCGCGACGCGCCGACGCCGACGAACATTTCGACGAAATCAGAACCGGAAATCGAGAAGAACGGTACTTTCGCTTCGCCAGCAATTGCCTTGGCGAGCAGCGTTTTACCTGTACCTGGCGAGCCCACCAGCAGTACGCCACGCGGAATGCGCCCGCCCAATTTCTGAAATTTGCTCGGGTCCTTCAAAAAGTCAACGATCTCAGTGACCTCTTCTTTCGCTTCGTCGCAGCCAGCCACGTCCGAAAACATCGTCGTGTTGTTCGTATCATCAAGCAAACGAGCGCGCGATTTGCCAAAGCTGAACGCCCCGCCTTTGCCGCCGCCCTGCATCTGACGCATCATGAAAATCCACGCGCCGATCAACAACAAAATCGGGCCGAAGGAGAACAGGATCGACGACAGGAACGACTGCTGCTCTTCCGGTTTGCCGGAAAACTTGACGTTGTTTTTGATCAAATCGTTGATCAAGTCTTTGTCGTAGCCGCCCGGCACGTAGGTGGCTTTTTTGCCTTCGCTGGTGCGGTATTCGATGTTGCGGCCCTCGATAGACGCCTCGCTCACCTTGCCGCCACGCAGCTCTTCGATGAACGA
The DNA here is from genome assembly GCA_043758415.1 of Burkholderiales bacterium. Taxonomy (GTDB): domain Bacteria; phylum Pseudomonadota; class Gammaproteobacteria; order Burkholderiales; family Casimicrobiaceae; genus Casimicrobium. The sequence goes on along the minus strand of JAYVNO010000277.1, from coordinate 451 downwards.
CGAGTAGGCCACTGCATCACTCTTGCGGCTCGACTTATCAAACTGCTGAACGACGGTGAGCACCACCAGGCCGATCACGACCCAGATACCAATGTTTTTGAGCATGTTGTTCACGCACGAACTCCTGAGGCCGCTCCTCCCGCAACAGGCGGGACGCTGCAACCACACATGCTACGATTTTAAGGGCGAACGCGGTTTTTCAAGGTGCAACCACAACTGTTCTCAAAATGGATGCCGTTGTGTCGCTGAATGCAGACAAGTTGATCTGTCCGGTGGGGCGAAAACGATGCAAAAAAATCGGTATCAGCTTTTATTAGAAACCGCCGTTTTACTTGGGCCAGAATGGTCAAATGGCGGTTTCCAGCACGAAGCGGGACAGTGCGATTGTTCGAGGGATGCTACCTCGTTGGGGGTGAGGTATCCCAGTGAGGCGCGGGGACGGTTGTTGAGT
>JAYVNO010000276.1:0-8845 GCA_043758415.1 Burkholderiales bacterium | reverse complement strand
TCGCTGCAGCCAATTTCGGCGGGTCGCGGCAGAGCCGCTCCTACAGGTTCTCGCATGACGCCAATGCGCCACGAATCCGCGCACCTGCACGTCACTGGCGAGGCGGTCTACACCGACGACATCGCTGCGCCGCGCGGCACGTTGTCAACAGCGATTGGCTACGCGCCTGTCGCTCACGCCACGCTGAAATCCTTCGATCTGAGCGACGTTGTTAAAGCCTCGGGTGTCATCGCCGTGTTCACTGCGAAGGACGTGCCGGGCGTCAACAACTATGGCGGCATCATGCTTGACGACCCCATTCTCGCGACTGATCTGATTGAATATCATGGTCAACCGGTGTTCATGGTGGTGGCCGAAACGCATTTGCTCGCGCGAAAAGCAGCCAAGCTCGCCAAGTACGACTTCGACATGAAGACGCCAATTCTCACGATTGACGACGCGCTTGCAGCCAAGAGCTACGTACTCCCACCAGTCACGACCGGGCGTGGCGATTCTGATGCCGCACTCGCCCGATCACCACGACGCATTAGCGGCTCGACGGCTTGCGGCGGGCAGGATCATTTTTATTTGGAAGGCATGGTGTCGCTCGCGACGCCCCTGGAAGATGGCGAGATCGTCGTCCACTGCTCCACACAACACCCGACCGAGGTGCAACACATCGTGTCGCGAGCGATGGCGCTGCCTGACGCCAAAGTGCGCGTGGAATGCCGACGCATGGGCGGTGGCTTTGGTGGCAAAGAATCGCAGCCCGCGCTATTCGCTTCGTTGTGTGCGATTGCTGCCGCGCGGCTGGGCCGCAGCGTCAAGATGCGTCTGGATCGTGATGACGACATGATCATCACAGGCAAACGGCATCCATTCCAGTTTGACTACGACGTGGGTTTTGATGACACGGGCCGCATCGTTGGCGCGGATTTGATGCTCGCGTCTGACTGCGGCTACTCCGCTGATTTGTCCGGCCCCGTGAATGCGCGCGCGATCTGTCACGTCGACAACGCGTATTTTCTGGAGCATGTGCGCATCCGTAACTTCCCGTGCAAAACGCACAAGGTTTCGAACACCGCGTTTCGCGGCTTCGGTGGGCCGCAAGGCATGTTCCTGATCGAGCATGTGATGGACGAGATTGCGCATGTATTGGGCAAAGATCCACTCGACGTTCGAAGCATCAATTTCTACGGCCTGACCGAGCGCAACGTTACGCATTACGGTCAGCCAGTTGAAGACAATATCCTGCACGACATCGTGCCCGAGCTTGAGGTGCGCGCGGACTATCGTGCCCGTCGCGTGGCACTCCACGAGCAAAATAAAACCAGCCGCATCATCAAGCGCGGGTTGGCGCTCACGCCCGTCAAATTCGGCATTTCGTTCAACGCAACACATCTCAATCAGGCCGGGGCGCTGGTCAACGTTTACTCGGACGGTTCGGTCATCGTCAATCACGGCGGCACCGAAATGGGCCAGGGCCTGTTCACCAAAATCCGGCAGGTGGTGGCCGAAGAACTGGGCATCGATTCAGCCCGCATTCGCATGTCGACCACCGACACCAGCAAGGTGCCCAACACCAGCGCCACTGCGGCGTCCAGCGGAAGCGACCTGAACGGCATGGCGGCGAAAGACGCCTGTCGTAAGTTGCGTGACCGGCTGGCGGAGTTTGCAGCGAAAAAATGGGACGTGAACGCGTCGGCTATTCGATTCGTCAATGATGGCGTCGAGACCGAGAGCAACGGCACAACGCTGCGCATGCCGTTTCACGAACTGGTTCATGACGCATGGTTTGCTCGTGTGTCGCTCTCTGCGCAGGGCTTTTACAAGACACCGAAAATTCACTGGAACCGCGATACTTTCAAAGGCCGACCGTTCTATTACTTTGCCTATGGCGCGGCCTGCGCGCAAGTTGCGATTGACACACTAACGGGTGAAATGAAGGTCGAGCGCGTAGACATCCTGCATGATGTTGGCAACTCGCTCAATCGCGCGCTGGACAAAGGGCAGGTTGAAGGCGCGTTCATTCAGGGCATGGGCTGGCTCACGGGCGAGGAATTGAAGTGGAACGGCAAAGGTGTACTCACCACGCATGCACCAAGCACCTACAAAATTCCCACGGCTACTGATATTCCGGAAACGTTCAATGTGTGGCTCGTAGAAAATTCCCCAAACCGCGAAGACACGATTTATCGCAGCAAGGCGGTAGGCGAACCGCCGTTGATGCTCGCGTTCGCAGTGCATCACGCCATTCGTGATGCGGTGAGTTCGGTCACGAATTACCGCGACATGGCGCGGCTCGCAGCACCAGCGACATCGGAGGCGATATTGAACGCAGTCATGGCGGCGCAGCGTGCTGATCAGAAATAGGGTTTCCGTGCGACGAAATGGTTTGCTCCATAGGGTGCGCTCCGCGCACCTCGTGACTGTTGGTGCGCAGAGCGCACCCTATCGTTTTTTTGTTGTGCATTGATGCAAACGCCCAGCGCTAACCTTCTCGCATTGCTTGACAGCGGTATGCCCGCTATCTGGGTGTGCGTGTCTGACGCGAACGGCTCGGTTCCGCGTGAACGCGGTGCCATGATGATTGTCACTGCGCAGCAAACGCAGGGCACCATTGGCGGTGGTCATCTTGAACTGAAGAGCATTGAGGTCGCCCGAGAAATGCTCGCATTGAATGTGGAGACAGCAACGCGTCGTCACTTCCCACTCGGGCCGACGCTCGGCCAGTGTTGTGGTGGCGCAGTTGATGTGGCGTTTCTGCCGATGCGCGAGTGCGACCGGACGGCGTTGCTGCGACTGCAACTGATCGAACAAAACGGCGGTCGTTTCGTCGTGGAGCGCGTGCTGGACACTGGCGCGCAGCTGGTGTTTCCGCTCGATTTTGAGCCGTGGCCGATCTGGGTGTTTGGCGCTGGCCATGTGGGTCAGGCCATCGTGCAGGTGCTGGCAACGCTACCTTGTCAGGTGCGATGGATCGACGGACGAGATGCCGTGTTCCCGGACAGCTTGCCGTCGACCGTGCGTGTTATCGAAACTGACGATCCGGCGGGAGAAGTGCGCGCGATTCCCGCCAACGCCGACGTGCTGGTGCTCACCCATTCGCATGCGCTTGATCTCGATATTTGCCTTGAATTGATCAAGCGTGACGATCTGGCCTATATTGGCTTGATCGGCTCGGATACCAAGGCGGCGACGTTCAAAAAGCGATTCGTGCAACGCGGTTACGCTGGCGTGGACATTGGTCGCATCAACTGCCCGATTGGGCAACCGCAGTTGAACAGCAAACATCCTGGGGTGATCGCCGCAGGGGTCGCCGTTGACCTGATCGAGCGGCGGCAACAATTCAAGAGGGGATTGAGTGAGCGCAACCGACGCGACAATGAACGACACACTGCGACTTGAGGTGAAAAACGTCACCAAGCGCTACCCCAGTGTGGTGGCCAACAGTGACGTCAATCTTCGCGTAGCTCCGGGGGAAATTCACGCCGTGCTCGGCGAAAACGGCGCAGGAAAATCGACGTTGATGAAAATCATTTACGGTGCGGTCAAACCCGACGTTGGCGAGGTATTGCTTGACGGTAAGCGAAGCTTGATTCGCAACCCGCAAGAGGCGCGAGCGCTCGGCATCAGCATGGTGTTTCAGCATTTTTCGTTGTTCGAAACCGTGACAGTAGCCGAAAACATCTGGCTCGGACTCGACAAGTCGCTGACGTTAGATGCCGTGCGTGAACAGACTGTGCGCAAGGCGAAAATTTATGGCCTCGACGTGGAGCCTGATCGCCCTGTACATTCGCTTTCCGTCGGCGAACGTCAACGCGTGGAGATCGTGCGTGCACTGCTGACTGATCCCAAAGTGTTGATTCTGGATGAGCCGACATCGGTATTGACGCCGCAGGCGGTGCGCAAACTTTTTGTTACGTTGCGCCAGCTTGCTACGGACGGTTGTAGCGTGCTCTACATCAGTCACAAACTCGACGAAATTCGTGAGTTGTGTACCCATTGCACGGTGCTGCGCGGGGGCAAAGTGACCGGCCACGTTGATCCGCGAAATGAGAGCAATGCGTCGCTTTCACGTTTGATGATTGGTGCCGAGCCGCCCAAGTTGCAGCATCGCGAAGTCAAGACCGGCGCGATTGGTTTGCAGGCGAAAGGCTTGTCGATCATCGCTGATGCTCCGTTTGGCGTCACGCTCGACAACATCAATTTCGAAGTGCGCACTGGCGAAATCGTTGGCGTGGCGGGCGTGTCCGGCAACGGTCAACAGGAATTTCTCGCCGCGTTGTCAGGCGAGAGCACGCGTGCGCCGAGTGGCAGTATCAGCCTGTTTGGCAACGACATTTCAAAACGAAATCCACGTGTTCGCCGCGCAGGTGGACTGCACTTTGTGCCGGAAGAACGGTTGGGGCGGGGCGCTGTGCCGATGCTGTCGCTAGCGGCGAACACACTGCTTTCGCGGGCGTCAGAAGTGGTCGGCAAACCGCCGTTGTCATGGGTTGCACCGAAGGCAACTGCTGCGCTGGCAACAGACATCATCAAGCGCTTCAACGTGAAATCGGGCGGGCCATCCGCAGAGGCCAAAAGTCTCTCCGGCGGTAACCTGCAAAAGTACATTGTCGGTCGCGAAATTTCCGCCAATCCGAAAGTGTTAATCGTGTCGCAACCGACCTGGGGGGTGGACGTGGGTGCGGCAGCACAGATTCGCGGCGAATTGCTCAAGCTGCGTGATGAAGGTTGCGCCTTGCTGGTCGTCAGTGAAGAACTTGATGAACTGTTTGAAGTGTGTGATCGCATGCATGTAATCGCCAAAGGGCGATTGTCGCCGTCGATCAACACCGCGGATGCAACCGTCGAAAAAATCGGCGAATGGATGAGTGGGCTGTGGGAGGTGAGTCATGCGTTGTAGGAGCGGCTCTGCCGCGACCTGCGGTGTCCGATGCATTAGTGGGTCGCGGCAGAGCCGCTCCTACACGGATCGCTTTGGGATGTTCGCATGTTCAAACTAGAACCCCGTCCACAAGCGTCAAAGTTCTGGGGCATCGGTTCACCACTGCTCGCGCTGGTCATCACAGTGATCATCGGCATCGCAATCTTCATGCTGATGGGCAAAGATCCTGTCAAAGGACTGCTGGTGTTTTTCTGGGAGCCGATCAAGTCGGGCTATGCGCTCTCTGAGCTTGCGGTGAAAGCCACACCTTTGCTTCTGATTGCATTGGGGCTTGCCGTCTGCTTCCGCTCCAACGTGTGGAACATCGGCGCAGAAGGTCAGTTCGTGCTCGGTGCCGTGACCGCAGGCGGTGTTGCTTTGCTGGCCGACAAGACGACCGGTCCGTGGATCATCCCACTGATTTTGATCGCAGGCGTGTTGGGTGGCATGTTGTGGGCGGGCATTGTCGCGCTGTTGCGGGATCGCTTCAACGCATCGGAAATTTTGGTCAGTTTGATGCTGGTATACGTCGCGGAACTGGTGCTGTCGTACATGGTGTACGGCCCGTGGAAAGACCCGAACGGATTCAATTTTCCGCAGAGTAAAAACTTCGAGAAGGTCACGCAAATCCCCAAGCTTTTCGACGGAATGCGGATGAACGTCGGCCTGCTGATCGCGCTGTTTGGCGTGGTGGGTATGTGGATTTTCATGTTTCGCACTTATGGCGGTTTTCAGCTGCAGGTCGGCGGACTCGCGCCTGCCGCTGCGAAGTACGCCGGGTTTTCGTCGCGTCGGGCGTTGTGGACGGCGCTGCTGGTTTCCGGCGGAATGGCGGGATTGGCGGGTGCGCTGGAGGTGGCAGGTCCCATCGGGCAGCTCACACCGTACGTGCCTGCGGGCTATGGCTTTGCGGCGATCATCGTGGCGTTTGTCGGACGGCTGAACCCGATAGGTATCGTGTTTTCCGCGATCCTCATGAGCATGTTCTATATCGGTGGCGAACTGGCGCAATCGCGTCTCGGTTTGCCGAAATCGTTGACCGGCGTGTTTCAGGGCTTGCTACTGTTTACGCTGCTCGCGTGTGACACGCTGATTGCTTACCGGATCAAATTTTCAAAGTCAGTGGGGAGTAAATAATGGAGTCACTCGCTTTACTCGTCGCCGCCACATTCAACGCGGGCACTGTGCTCGCGATTGCGGCGCTCGGCCTGCTGATCAACGAAAAGTCCGGCATCGTCAATCTTGGCGCAGAGGGCATGATGCTCTGCGCGGCCATCGCCGGGTTTGCTGCCGTCGTACACACCGGCAACGACTGGGTCGGCTTCGCGGCGGGCATGGCAGCGGGCGCTGGGATGGCGGCGCTTTTTGGCGTGCTGGTGATCTGGCTCAACACCAACCAGTACGCCACCGGGCTCGCGTTGTCGCTGTTCGGCGCGGGATTTTCAGCGTTTGTTGGCGTGAAATACGTGCAGGAAAAACTGCCCTCGCGCCCGAGTTTCGCTATCCCCGGCTTGTCGGATATTCCGTTCATCGGCCCCGCGTTGTTCAAACAGCATCCGTTGGCCTACGTCGCCATCGCTTTGGCACTGACGATCATTTTGTTTTTGTATAAAACACGCGCCGGGTTGGTGCTTCGGTCGGTGGGCGAAAGCCCCGAATCGGCGCACTCACTCGGCTATCCGGTGCGCCGCATTCGAATGCTCGCGGTCATGTTTGGCGGCGCGATGTGCGGCTTGTCGGGCGCGTATCTGTCGGTGATCTATACGCCGTTGTGGGTCGAAGGTATGGTGTCGGGCAAGGGCTGGATCGCGCTGGCACTGACCACGTTTGCCACGTGGCGGCCCCTGCGCGTGCTGTTCGGTGCGTATCTGTTTGGCGGGGTGACGATGATGCAGTTTCACCTGCAAAGTCAGGGCGTTGATATCCCCAGCCAGTTCCTGTCGATGGCACCTTATGTGGCAACCATTGTGGTGCTGGCACTAATTTCGCGTAACCCAGCGTGGATTCGGATCAACATGCCCGCGTCGGTCGGCAAGCCGTTTTGTCCGGGCTCGTAAAATCATTTTTACGGCAAAACTTATTTCGTCACTGTTTTTCAATCAGAGGGATCCTTATGAATATGAAGCGTAGTCTGCTCGCTGCTGGCATGAGCGCCGCATTACTGGCCGCGTTGGCCGGTTGTGGCAAAAAAGAGGAACCGAAGGCCGCGGCCCCCGCCGCAGCATCGGCTCCAGAAGTCAAAAAGCCCGATCCACTCAAAGTGGCCTTCGCTTACGTCGGCCCGGTCGGTGACGGCGGCTGGACCTTTGCCCACGACAATGGTCGCAAGGCAGTCGAGAAGGAATTCGGTGACAAAGTCGTCACCAGCTTCGTCGAAAAAGTGCCGGAGAGTGCGGACGCAGAGCGCGTGTTCCGTGACCTCGCTGGTCAGGGCAACAAGGTGATCTTCGGCACCACCTTTGGTTACATGGAGCCCATGCTGAAAGTGTCACCCGACTTCAAAGACATCAAGTTCGAACATGCGACCGGCTACAAAACGGTCGACAACATGCGCACCTACGACAGCCGCACGTATGAAGGTGCGTACATGGCGGGCGTGATCGCAGGCAAAATGACCAAGAGCAACACGCTGGGCGTGGTCGGCTCGATCCCGATCCCTGAGGTGATCCGCAACATCAACAGCTTCACCATGGGCGCGCAAAGTGTGAACCCGAAGATCAAGACCAAAGTGGTCTGGGTCAACGAATGGTTCAACCCGCCGAAAGAAACCGAGGCTGCCACCGCGTTGATCAATGGCGGTGCTGATGTGCTGATGCAAAACACCGACTCACCCGCCGTGCTGAAAACGGCCGAAGCAATGGGCAAGCGCGCGTTCGGCTGGGACAGCGACATGACGGCGTACGGCCCGAAGGCGCACTTGGGTTCGGCCATCATCAACTGGGCGCCGTACTACATCAAGTCGGTTCGTGACGTACTCGACGGCAAATGGGCAACGGGCTCAAGCTGGTGGGGCGTGAAAGAAAGCGCAATTGACATGGTGTCGCTGGCTGCTGACGTTCCCGCCGAAACGAAGACCAAGATTGACGAAATCAAGGCGGGCCTCAAGGCAGGCACGTTCCATCCATGGACCGGCCCGATTGTTGATCAATCCGGCAAGGAATTAATTGCCAAGGGCGTAGTTGCTGATGACAAATTCTTAAGCGGCGTGAAGTTCTACGTCAAGGGTGTCGAAGGCAAAGTGCCGGGCGGCGGGAAGTAATCGGCCTGTTGTCAGGGATGAAAAAGCCGCGTCCGCGCGGTTTTTTTGTTTCCACACTCGGATTAAAGTTTCAGCCCGAATACTTTGAATATTCACGATTCCCGCATCAGGCAGAATGGCTAGATGCCCACTCTAGACTGGCTCAACCGAGCCGCCGCTTTCGACATCGCCAAAAACGTCCCGTACCGGCTGCTGGAAGCGGTGTCCGAGCATCGCACAAACGCAACAACACCAGACGTCAAAGCGACATTGAATAAGGGCATAGCGCCCGAAAAGGCCAAAAGTCGACCTGACCTGTTTTCAGCACTTGAGCCCGCGTTAAATAAGGCAGACAGCGAAAAGCCATTGCTTCCAGTGGAGCATGCAGCCGCGCCCGCCACGGAAGACAACCTGCTCATTCAGGGCGACAACCTCGAAGCGTTGAAATCCCTGCTGCCGTTCTATCGCGGGCAGGTCAAATGCATCTTCATCGACCCGCCGTACAACACCAAAAGCGCGTTCGAGCATTACGACGACAATCTGGAGCACGCGCAGTGGCTCAGCATGATGCTGCCGCGCCTGCAACTGCTGCGCGAGTTGTTGCGCGAGGACGGCAGCATCTGGGTCACCATCGACGACAACGAAGGGCACTACCTCAAGGTGTTGATGGATGAGGTGTTTGGGCGGGGGAATTTTGT
>JAYVNO010000275.1:0-24836 GCA_043758415.1 Burkholderiales bacterium | reverse complement strand
ACGTTGCGCATCGGTCATTTCCGCCGCGAGGCGAGTCAGCTCATCCGCCCGCGCTCGTGAGGACTCCGCATGCTGCTGAATGACCGCCTCCTTCTCGGTCAATTGACGTTGCGCATCGGTCATTTCCGCCGCGAGGCGAGCCCGCTCAGTCGCTCGCGTTTGTGACGAATCCGCGTACTGCTGGATAACCGCTTCTTTCTCGGTCAATTGATGTTGCGTATCGGTCAGTTCCGCCGTGAGGCGAGCCAGCTCAGACGCTCGCGCTTTTGAGGATTCGGCAAGCGCTGCCGCCGCGCTCGCAGCTCCAGCGTGCAATTCGTTTACTAGTGACAATCGCTCAATCGCCGCAGCTTCCATCACCGGGTGTTCGCGCGCCAGATCTGCGATCTTGAGCCAATCAACGCCATCTTTCTGTGCGTATTGCAACATGGCAGCGTGAACGCTTCGCGGATACACAACAATGCAATCGTTAACCACCAGCACATTGTGCGTGCTGCCGCTGCATCGGTCGATTGCTGCGGAAACGGCGGGCCATGTCGGCCAGTGAGAAACATCGTGAGGCGCGAGCGGCGGTGCAAGAAATAGGCGAGCATCGTCAATGATTACCGCCGACTGTTCGTTTAGTGTTCCGAGCGCTTGTAATTCGCGCACTAGCGGACATTGGTGCACGTGGGTGTCGACCGATTCTGCATCACACCAGTGCGCGTCCAGCCAGAACAATGCTGCCGCTGCATTGAGTTGCGGCGCGCGCTGTTTCAGCACATTCGCTGAATCACCTTCGACGATTTCAACGTTTTTTGATTTTGCAAAGCGGTCGCGCAGCTTCTTGGCATATGCGGGTGCAAGCTCCACCGAAATAACCCGCTTGAACAATCCCTCAACCCTGGCAACGGTATCGCCTTCAAAACCGCCTGATTCAAAGAAAATTTCACAGCGCAAAGCGTCTCGCAGCGTGCGCGCAAGATTCAAGTTGATCGAGAACGAGATTGCGCCCATGTTTAATTATTTTCTTTCATCAATTTTTCGTAATGTCACAAAGGCGGTTACGAGTCTATCGAGCGCAAGCGCGTCACTTCAGCGTCAAGCCTCTGAATCAATGCAAGCCGTTCCGCACAGATTTCATTCAGCAGGACGATATGCCCAGTTCGACTTCGCGACTCCTCAATTTGTTGGCGAATAACCCCTTCCTTGGCCTCGCGATCCGTCGCAATAGCCAGCCACTGATCGACAAGCGCCGCTTCAGTGCGCTCAAGGTGCCTGACGATGATTGCTTCCGCTTTCGAAAACACCTCGTCGGAAAAGAAGACAAGATTGCCCCACTGTCGAGGTAGAAAGCCGCACGGCCCCATCGCGCACTGCTCAAACCCTGCCACCCGCTTGTAGGCAAGATACCGCGTGTAGCCCAGCGTGCGCATGTGCTCAATCGCGAGCGAAGGATGCGCTTCTTTCCAACCGTCGTACAGCCCGTCAGTGAAAAACTCGCACACTACCAACTCGGGCCGCAACGCACCGAGGCCGCGCAGCACCGATAGATCGCGACCTTCAGTGTCAATCTTCAGAATTCCCAGCGTGGTGGGAAGCAAGCCCTCCGCCATCACGCTCGCCAACGAGCGGCAGTTCACATCGAAGGACGTGCCGTGCGCAAAGCGCGCGTCGCCGTCAATGCGCTCCAGAGAATGAAAGTAGTCAAGTTCGCGGCCGTTGGCATCCGTTGCAACGTGAAATTGCCGCGTATCGTCAGTGTCGGCGACGGCCCACGGATAGACGTTGCCGCCATAAGTGCAGGCCAGAGCCTGAAGCGCTGGCAAGTGCCTCGGCAGGGGCTCAAACAAAGTCCCCGCCAGTCCGCACTGAAACAGCGCGCTGGCAATGGCACCCTTTTCAGCACCTACATCAACGAACGACTTCGCCCGCAGGTACGGAACCAGCAGGCACATCAGTTCGATCTCGGCAGATTGGCCCAGAGCGTCACTCACCACTGCGTCCGGCTCACGAGTCACTTACTCACCCGCCGCGCGAAATGCAACCTGATAAGGCAAACCGACCAGACCGAGGTGCGGCGCGATGTCGTTGCCGTAATCCCATTTGACTCGCAGCGGCCCCAGCGACGGGGCACGATCAACTACGGCACCAAGATTTGCGGCTGCGTTCACTGTTGCGAGGACGACGCCGACACTATATTCACCAGCCTCCACATCCAGCGTGAGCGAAATGTCGCATATTCGCCATGGATCACCCGACTCGCCATTGACATCAATTTGTCGCGAATAGGTGCCAACACACGTTACCAGCAGGCCAAGACGATTGGTAATCTCAACCGACACATGCACCGGTGCCTCGCCTGCAACGCGATAGGCGACCCGAATCGTGGTCTGATCGCCCATGCGGAAACTGAGCGCTGGCTGCAGCCTGACATCGAGCATGCTGACAGACAAAAGTGTCGCGACCTTTTCGGTTGCGTTGGTTGCAACGTAGGCACGCGACCACAACGCGCCTTGAGCTGCTTCACGCACCGAAAGTCGAACCTCGTGCTCCCGGAGTCCTGACTGCGCATCATTATCGTCGGTGCTGGCAGGCGCAGTCAGCGCCGAAGATGAACGCGCCGATCCGGGAGCAACCGATGCGGGTGACGACGACGCGTAGTATCGCCGCGAGGCTTCGCCTACATCGCCGTCGAAGACAAGACTGCCTGCTTCAAGCAACAGCGCGCGGGTGCACAAATCACGAACCAACGCCATGTCGTGCGATACAAACAAAAGCGTCACGCCGCGATCACGCAGTTGCTTGATTAGTGTGGCGCATTTTTGTTGAAAGAAAAAGTCGCCGACGCTCAGCGCCTCGTCGACGATCAAAATATCTGGATTGAGTGCTGCCTGCACGGAAAACGCCAGACGCACCACCATACCGCTCGAATAGGTACTGACCGGTCGATCAAGCACATCGCCGATGTCAGCAAATGCCACGATCTCCGAGAAACGTGCCCGTATTTCCTGCTTGCTCAAGCCCAGCAACAAGCCGTTCATCATGACGTTGTCACGCCCCGACAGACCGGGATCGAAACCGCTGCCAAGCTCTAAAAGCGCGGCAACACGACCCGTACTCCGCACAAAACCCGTTGTCGGTGTCACCGTGCCAGCGATGATTTCGAGCAAGGTACTTTTGCCGGACCCGTTGCGTCCGATGATGGCAACCGATTCGCCCGGTGTGATCGCGAAACTCAGTTCGCGTACCGCAGTAACACTTTGCTCGTGCGGCGAGTTCGCCCCGCTGACTCGCCTCCCAAGCATCGCCTGAAGCGGCGACCCACGCGAGTAGATTTTTGAGACGCTGGAGACCTCGATGGCTACCCTCTGGTTTGCGTTTTGCATCACACCACATCCGCGAAACGCGGTCGCATCCAGTTAAACGCGAAGAGTGCAAGCGCCGCAAAAGCCGTCGATACGACTGCGTAGATCAGCAGACCCAGAAATGCGCCATCTCCGTCACCTAGCAACGCACCTCTCGCGCTTTGGATGAGCGCGGTGAGCGGATTGGCTAAAAGCACAGGACGAATACCCGCCGGAACATGCTCCAGTCCATAAAACACCGGCGTAAGAAACAGCAAGGCATGCGACATCAGCACAGCGATCTGTTGCAAATCCCGAAAAAAAGTGCCTACTGCTGCGAGTATCCAGGTGATACCCAACAGTGCCGGCAAACAGCACAACAGAATTGCAGGTAGCCCTAGCGCGCTTACCTTCGGAATACCGAAAACGACCGCGTAAACCGCTAGCCATACGATAAATCCAATCGCCGCGTGCATGAGCGCAGTACAGGCCGTCACCACCGGCAGAATATAGAGCGGGAACACGACTTTCTTTACCAAGTTTGCCTGCGACACAATGAGTGTTGGCGCACGCACGATGCATTCGCTGAATGCGTTATAGATGATCAACCCGACAAAAATGAACATGCCATATTCATAGACGTCGCCGCCCTGTCGCCATCGCGCGCCGACAATCAGTCCGAACGCCAGCGTGTAAACACACAACAGGAAAAGCGGCTGTACGAAGGCCCAAGCGAGACCGCCGACCGAGCCGCGGTAGCGTCCGGCCAGGTCACGTTTCAGCAGCTCTCCAAAGAGCGCAAAATCACGCGAAGGGGGTGCCGTTAGGCCCATGCGATGACAACTGCCGGGTTGCAACAACTGGAAAGGTAGGGAAACATGATTAAAAGTGTTGCGTGCTGCGTTCGGCACAGTCCTACACACAATTTTAGGCGAAGGCGCGAAACTGGTTTCGAACGTGCGAGAAGTCCGGATTTATGCGCTACGGGCTAGCTATCCCGTTTTTTGTTCGCTTTGGCGATCCGCGTCAATCAGAGCCACCCGCTGGTTGAGGCGGCGCACCTCGCGACGCAATTGCGTAAGCGAAATATCCGCGAGTAAGGCCTTGACCGTGAGCACGACACACACGACCGCCAGAATCAGTGCGGGCGGATAGGCCACTCCCGCCATTCCGCCCAGCCAGTCGACCACCGAGGGCGACAACGCAAATATGATAGACACCGCTGCGGTACCGAGCCAAAACGTGGCGTCGCGCAAATACAACTGATCGCGGCGCAATAAGAACAAAATGAACGCGGCGAGCACGATGCCGATGATCGCGGCAAAAACGGTGTAGCTCATTATGTTCGTACCCGTGACCGCGTTGAATATTTCAACGACGCCCCTAAAAAATTATCACGATGGATGCAGTGTTAAGCGCGCTGAACACCGCACCCGGAATGTACGCCTTCCTACATGAGCATTGCGAGCGCTGTGCGGCGACACAATGCGCCAAACAAATGATTTTGAGCAGTGTCCTCAATTTAACCTGCGCTTTGCAAAGCAGAGGATAGTCGTCTCGAGCATGTACCAGGCCACCATCCGCCAGTTATAAAAAATCCGTGAGATGCCGTCGACGCGCTGTGACATCTGCACTTCAACCTCTGCAAACTTAAGCCCCGCCTGCCGCAGCAACAACAGAACACCCATATCCTGATAGTCGATCAGCGTAGCGGCTTCCCCCGTCAGCACCCGGCAAGCAGCTGCATTGTAGAGGCGAAAACCGGAGGTCAGGTCCTCCAGTGTGAATCCCGTCAACCATCGGAAAAAGTACCACGCGAGCTTGCGTGCGGGACTGCCCCGACTCGGGCAAGCACCAATTACGACGTCTGAAAACTGCGCTGCCTGTAGCAGGCGACTAATCTCCTGAGTCTGGTGCTGGCCATCGGCATCCATCGTAATCACGCTAGTGAAATTGTGTCGCACCGCGTAGCGAATCCCGGTTTGCATCGCGCCCCATGCCCCCTGCGGCAGTGGTGCACGCAACACCATTGCACCGGCTCGGCGCGCTATCAGTCCGGTCTCATCGCTGCTTGCGTCATCGACTACGAGTACATCGAGATAACCGGCCGCCCGAACATCACCCACGACCTCCGCGATAGTGGCTGACTCATTTTTTGCCGGAATAACAATGAGAGGGCGGGCATGCGCTTCGGGGCGCGGTGCATCCGGCGACAGCGTGCTGACGACCGTCATTTGCAAACTTTTCTGAACGGGCGCGATGGCGAATTTCTCATGCAGACGCAGGTAACCGGCCTCACCCAACGCGGTCGAACGGTCGGGCGTGGTGCGCATGAGTTCAATGGCGTCACGCCAAGCCACCACATCGTCTATCGGCACCAAACGTCCGCACTGTTCATGCTGCACAACGCTTACCAATCCGCTGCCGAAGAGCGCGGAGGCCAGCACCGGCAGCCGATGCGCCATCGCCTCCAGCGCCACCAGGCCAAATGCTTCGGTGCGCTCACGGCTTGGAATACAAAAAAGGCCTGCCGACCGGTAAAGCGAAAGGCAGTCCGAGTCGTCAAGTGCACCTTCGAGAAACACGCGGTCAGAAACATTCAAGCGTGCAATCAACGATTGCAAAGCGCTTCGATCCGAACCGTCACCGACGATTCGCAATTCGACATCAGGGCATTGCGCCACCGCTTTGATCAGCGTATCGAACCCTTTGTAATACGTCAGGCGGCCGACCGACAGGATGCGAAATCTTCCGTCCGCCCACGGCACCACCGGTGCTGGAAGTGAGTCGTCAACAAGCAGTCGCGACAGATCCATCCCGAGCGGCACCACCACGCATTTTTCGCGGTAGGGTTGCAGTGGTTCGCTCGTTTCAAGGTATTGCTGCGAGGTGCAAATTACCAGCGCAGCGCGCTCCAGCAGCGCGCGTTCGAAGGGGCGGTAAAACGGGTAGAGCACGCGCAGCGGCAAACTGTGCTTGGACGTGACGACGTCGGAATGCCAATGAATGACCCACGGCAACCGTCGGGCAGGCACCAGCCCGAGTAGCGCAAGCGCGCTTAAGTTGGGCAGGTGCAAATGCAGATATTGCGGCTTCCAGTCAGCAATCGCGCGGTTGACTTCGCGCAGGAACGACGGCGCTAAGGGAGCAAACGCAACCTCGCGCCACACCGGCACGCGACGCAGCCACGTGGGAGTCGCCGCCGTCATCGCGTCCGGGTGCCCATGCACCAGTGCGAACGACTCGATACCAGCTGCACGCTGCGCCAGCACCAGATCGGCGAGAAAGCGCTCCATGCCGCCCTTGACAGGCGGAAAGTACTTGCCAATGTGCAACACCCTCATGGCGCTAGCGAACCCACGACACGAAGTCCGGCGGAACGTAGGCGAATGAGGGCACGCTAAACTGCGACGCGAACATCAGGTGAAGTGAAAAGAGGAGCACACGCCCCGATTATCTCCCTCATCAGCGCGTTCAACACCTCTCTCACGGCGTCCCGATCGGTTCGTGACGCCCCCTACAATGTCGACGCGCCTCTCCCGCAGTTTTACTTATCCCGACCACCATGACCGAATCCCCCCACATCTTCGACGTAACCCTGGAAAACTTCGAAACTGAAGTCATTGCCGCCTCTGACGTCACGCCGGTGATCGTTGACTTCTGGGCGCCGTGGTGCGGGCCTTGCAAGACTTTGACGCCGATTCTTGAGAAGTTGGCGGTGGAATACGGCGGGCGCTTTCGGCTGGCGAAGGTGAACGCCGACGAGCAGCAGGAAGTCGCGAGCATGTTTGGCGTCAAATCGTTGCCGACCGTCATCGCGGTTAAAGGGCAGAAGCCGGCCAGCGCGTTTCAGGGCGCGCAGCCGGAGAGCGTGATCCGGCAGTTTCTTGACAAGATCGTGCCGTCGGCGAGCGATGAAAAACTGGGTAAGGCGCAAGCGAAGCTCGCTGCTGGCGACAGTCAGGGTGCCGTCGACGAATTGACGTTAGCGCTTGCCTTGGACAAGACGCTTGACCCCGCGCGGGTGCTGCTGGCCGACATTGCAATGCGCGACAACCGGATCGACGAGGCAAAAGCCTATCTCGACGCCTGTAAGCCGCTGACCCGCATGGATGAAGCGTTCCAGCGCGTTGAGACGAAAATATCTGCGGCCGAAGAAGCGGGCAACTCGCCGGAAGCCGCAGCGCTCAAGGCACGCATCGAAAAGGATGGCAACGACCACGACGCGCGCTTTCATCTGGCGGCGGTTTACGCGGCGCAAAGCCAGTTTGAGCCGGCTTTTCAGACGCTGCTGGAGTCGGTTGAGCTGGATCGCACCTGGAACGAACAGGCGGCAAAAAAGCGCCTCGTTGAATATTTTTCGCTGGCGAAAGAGCAGCCGGAGCTAGTGCGGCGCTATCGGCAGGCGCTGGCCGCGACACTTTATTGATCCTCGCCCATTGCGGCCAATTGCGGCTTGGGTGGCCTTCGCCATAATCAGCTTTGCTCTGAAAATCCCATTCAATAGGGGCTGATCTCTGGTTTTGAAGAGTAGTCGATAAACCGCATTTATCGGACTATAGCCCATATTGAATGGGTCTTTCAGCGAAAAGCTGATTCGCCATGTTGCATCGCGATTGATCCATTGCAAAATGCGGTGATGCAGCAGCCTTCCCCCACCCTTTTAGTTCAGCGCGCCGCCAGCGGTGACTCCGACGCGATGCGGGCGCTGTTTTCCAGTCTCTATCCCGACATCAAGCGGCTTGCTCGTGGCAAGCTGGCGCAGGCCGGTGGCATCACCGGGTTGAACGCCACAGCGCTGGTGCATGAAGGCTTTATGCGCATGGCTGAGCGCGAGGGTTTGCAGGGGCAAACGCGACTGCAATTTTTCGCCTACATCGGCAAGGTTTTGCGCTCCATCGTGATTGATTTTGTGCGCGAACGCGATGCTGAAAAGCGGGGCGGGGGCATGACATTGCTCACTATGTCGCATGCCGACGGCACGCTGGCACCGTGGATGGACGTGACCGATATGGTCGCGCTCGATGAAGCGCTGGATCAGTTGCAAAAGCTCGATGTCCGGCTGTATCAGGTGATCGAGTTGCATGTATTTTCCGGGCTGTCGCTGCAGGAAGTGGCGCAGGAGCTGGGCGTCACATTGCGCACCGTCAATCGCGATCTGCTCAAGGCGCGCGCGCTGCTGTCGCGGACGCTGGGGCCTGAGGCGGGCGTTGCGGTTTGACGCTGCCGACATGATCTGTAGGAGCGGCTCTGCCGCGACCCAATTTGCACGTAGGGTCGACGCGGGTCGCGGCAGTGCCGCTCCTACAAAAACGCGCAGCTCCCCATGACTGAACCGATGAAGCTTTCCGAGCTGCCACCCGAGCTGTGGCAGCGCGTGTCGGATTTGTTCGACGAAGTGCTTGAACTTGACGAGCGTGAACGCATTGCCTACATCCGCACGCTGTGGATTGACGAGCCGCAGGTGGCCAGCGAACTGGTGGCGCTGCTGGTGGCCGCCGCCAACGTGGACAAAACCGCAACGCTCGCGCAATCGCCGTTCAATTCCGTACTGAGCGAAGCGCTCGCAGAGCCGGGTATGGCCAATGCGGTGGGCTACAAAGCAGGCCGCAAATTTGGCGCGTGGACGCTCGAGTCCTGCCTCGGTCAGGGCGGTATGGGCGAGGTGTGGCGCGCGGTGAGGAGCGACGGTTTGTACAAAGCGGCAGTCGCGATCAAGCTGCTTCGCGTTGACCTGCCGCCCGACACCTTGACGCGCCGCTTTGCCCGCGAACGCGTGGTGCTGGCGCGACTTAATCATCCGCACATCGCGCGGTTGCTTGATGCGGGCGTCGAGGACGGTCAAGCGTTCATCGTGCTTGAACTGATCAACGGCACGCCGCTGCTGGATTACGTCGCCGCGCATGCCAACACGCTGCAATCGCGCGTGCAGCTGGTGTGCGACATCGCCGATGCGGTTGAGCACGCGCACAACCATCTGGTGCTGCACCGCGACCTGAAACCATCGAACGTGCTGGTAACTCAAGACGGGCAAGTGAAGCTGCTCGACTTCGGTATTGCTGGCGTGCTCGACGACGCCTCCGCCGAACCGATGACCAAATTGACGCAACTCACGGGGCGCGGTTTGACGCTGGAATACGCCTCGCCCGAGCAGGTGACCGGCGGCGCGACCATGCCAGCGAGCGACGTGTATTCGCTCGGCGTGTTGCTGTTCCATTTGTGTACCGGCAACCGGCCCTTCGCTGGCAGCAGCACCCGCGCCGCGCTCGAATATGCGGTGATCCACAACGACCCGCCGCTCGCCTCCGCCACCATCGCCACGCCCCCAGTCAAGGGCAGCAAAAAAATCGTCGACCAGATCGCGCCACCCGTCGATGCGCAACGTTTGCGCGGTGACCTCGACGCCATCATCAGCCGCGCCATTCGCCTCGCGCCCGAGGAGCGCTATCCGACCGCTAGCGCCTTCGCCGCCGATCTCGACGCCTGGACGACCCAGCGGCCCACGTCGCGCCACACGGGCGACCGCACCCACGCCACCCTGCTGTGGTTCAAACGGCATTGGAAGTTGACCAGTGCGATTTCAGCATCGGTCGTTGCGGTGATTGCAACGCTGGGCGTGAGCCTGTGGCACCGTAGCGACGCGCTGACCACCTCGGACATAGCATTGCGCCAACTCGACGCGGTGATGGCGCAATTGCCCGCGTTGGCCGTTCCTGATGCCGAGGCCACACTGGAGGTAACCCGGCGATACGCCGAATTACTGCTGCGCGTGGGACGACCTGCCGAGGCGCTGAAACGACTCGACGAAATGGCGCTCGTAACGCTGGCCAAACACGGTAAGGACAGCGCGATGTACGGCGCGCTACAAACGGCGCGCGCGAAGGCGCTAGACGCCTTAGGCCGCGACGCTGAAGCGGGAATGGCGCGAGCAGAAGCGACGGGCAAGCCCGCGAAGTAGCGAGGGCCGCGTCGGAGTGGCGAAAGCCGCGAAAAGCGCGCCCGGCGAGTTGGGTTCATAGCGATATTCGCCAGTCCTGCAACACTATTTCTGCGTTTGAATTCGTATCAGCTTTTCCAGATAGCGTCGTCTGTATGGGGCCAAGCGGCTATTTACGCGAAAAGTCGATATCACCGATTTATCGTACCAATCCCTCATTCAACGCTACTCTTCCGGGAAAGCTGTGTCTCTGGCGAGCGCCAATACTCGTTCCATTGCACAATCACGTCAAGAGAGGTTTATGTGCCGACAACGCCCGTACCCACCAACGCCGCTGCCCCCACCCTCCTTGTGCAACGCGCCGCCAGCGGCGACGCGGACGCGATGCGAGCGCTCTTCACCGAGCTCTACCCCGATATCAAGCGACTCGCCCGTACGCGACTGGCGCAAGCCGGTGGCGTGACCGGTTTGAACGCCACGGCGCTGGTTCATGAAGGCTTTATGCGCATGGCCGAGCGCGAGGGTTTGCAGGGGCAAACGCGGGTGCAGTTTTTTGCTTATGTGGGCAAAGTGCTGCGCTCCATCGTGATCGATTTTGTGCGCGAGCGGGATGCCAAAAAGCGCGGCGGCGGCGTGACGCTGCTCACGATGTCGCATGCCGACGCCACGCCTGCCGCGTGGATGGAGGGCACCGATCTGATCGATCTCGACCGCGCCCTTGAGCAGCTCAAAACATTCGACCAACGGCTCTATCAAATCGTCGAAATGCATGTGTTTTCAGGCATGAACTGCGCCGAGGTTGGCGCGGAACTGGGTATCACCGAACGCACCGTCAATCGCGACCTGGCAAAGGCTCGAGCACTGCTGGCGCAGGCATTGGGCGCATCGTCGGTCGCACCCGTTGATGTCGGCGCACCTTAGCCAATTGCGTCTGTCAACCACACGCCTTGTAGGAGCGGCGCTGCCGCAACCCAACGTCGCGACTAGTGCAAACATGGGTCGCGGCAGCGCCGCTCCTACAAAAAACCGCAGTACTAGCGCACGCAATGACCACCCCGTTTAACGTCCGATCAGAATCGTGGGCACGCATCTCCGCGCTGCTTGATTTAGCGTTTGATCTTGACGCCAGTGACCGCACCGCGTTGCTCGCAAAAACCACCGCTGAAGACGCCGAGCTGGGCGCTGAATTTGCGCGCTTGTTGCCCAGCCTTGACGGCAACGTTGAGGCGACCAGCGTGCCGAACGCCGCGCCGTTCACCTCGCTGCTCAATCTCGCACTCGTCAATCAAGCCGCAACCGACAGCACCGGCGCAACATTCGGCGCATGGACGCTGACCGAAAAAATCGGCCAAGGCGGCATGGGTGAAGTGTGGCGAGCGGTGAGGAGCGACGGCATGTTTCAAGGCATAGCAGCGATCAAACTTCTACGCAGCGATTTACCTGCGGACAAACTCGCGGCGCGGTTTGCGCGCGAACGCACCGTGCTGGCGCGACTGAATCATCCGAACATTGCGCGACTGCTTGACGCCGGCGTGGCCAACGATCAGGCGTTCATCGTGCTGGAGCTGGTGCAGGGATTGCCGCTCTTGACGTTCGCTGAATCGAACGCTCCGACGGTGGCAGACCGGGTGCGTTTGATCCGCGATCTGACGCGTGCGGTGGAGCATGCGCACAGCCAACTCGTGCTGCATCGTGACTTGAAACCGTCGAACGTACTGGTGACTGAAAACGGTAGCGCGAAGTTGCTGGATTTCGGGATTGCGGCGGCGCTGGATGAGGCAACGCTCACAGAGACTACGCCGAATTTGACGCAGCTGACGGGCCGTGGTTTGACGCTGGAATACGCGGCACCCGAGCAGATTCTGGGTGAGCCGACGGTGGCGGCAAGTGACGTGTATTCGCTGGGCGCGATGCTGTTTCATTTGCTCACCGGGCAGCGACCATTTGCAGGCAATGCCAATCGCGCTGCGCTTGAATTTGCGGCGGTGC
This sequence comes from Burkholderiales bacterium, assembly GCA_043758415.1. GTDB lineage: Bacteria > Pseudomonadota > Gammaproteobacteria > Burkholderiales > Casimicrobiaceae > Casimicrobium. Next base: position 12,584 of record JAYVNO010000275.1, on the reverse strand, counting down.
ATACCGAGGCTCCGAGGGCGTCAAGCACGGTTCTACTCTCTCCCCCCGGGGGGGAGGGTGGGGGAGAGGGTCGTGACATAAACACCAAGGTTGCGCAGGCGGATTCCCTCTCCCTAACCCTCCCCCCCGGGGGGAGGGGACAGAACAGTCCGGATGCAATAGCGCCTCCGACCGACGCTGCAAAACTTAAGGGCGACCTCGATGCCATCATCAGTAAAGCCCTGCGCAAATCACCGGTTGAGCGCTACGCCACCGCAAGCGCATTCGCCGCTGACCTTGACGCGTGGCTCGCGCAAACACCGATCTCGATTCGCGCCGAAGATCGCAGCTATCGCAATCGGCTGTGGTTCAAGCGCAACTGGAAACTGGCAACGGTAAGCGGGGTGGCGATCACCGCAGTGCTCGCAGGTTTAAGCGTCGCGCTGTGGCAGCGAAGTGTTGCCAAGGCGGAGGCGGCCAAAGCCACAGCGATGAACCGTTACGTCATCACGCTATTCGAGAGCGCCGACCCTGAGCACGCCAAGGGAGACAAGCTCAGCGCCCGCGACCTGCTTGATGCGGGTGCGAAATCCGTCGCTGCGCAGTTCGCCAGCGAGCCCGATACGCTCGCCGAATTGCAAGCGGTGTTCGGGCGCAGCTACCTCGGCTTGTCGCAACCGCAAACCGCTATTCCGCTGCTGCTAGAGGCCGCCCACGCTGCCGCGCGCACCTATGGCGCGAGCTCCATCGAACACGCGCGCCTGCTCAGTCTGCTGGCACGCGCGTACATGGAGGTCGAGAATTTCCCCGAGACCGAGCGCTACTCGCTCGCATCGATTGGCGTGATTGAACGCGTGGACGGAAGCGTGAGCGACAGCACCGTACTCGGCAAACTTCACCTCGCCTACGCTTATCAAAAGCAGGGCAAGTTTGCATTGATCGCACCGCTCATCACCCCAGCCCGCGACGCCGTTTTGCGCGAACTCGGCGACAAACACTGGTTATACGCCGAGATTGAAAATTCACGCGCCATCGCGGCAGCAGCACAAGGCGCAGCGCTTGAAGAAATCGCAATTCAGCTTGCGATCGAACCGTTGCTAAAACAGCCGCCGGTGGGCAAGCGTTCCGACGCGCTCACCATACGGGCGAACCTGGCCGTCGCGCTGTTGCGCAACGGTCGCATGAGCGAGGCGTTACCGCGCCTCGACGCCGTGCTCGCCGAGCTCAACGATTTTCTGGGGCCTGATGCCGAGCGCACCTTAAAAACGATGTGGTTTTCCGGCGAATTTTTGCGCCAGGCGGGGCGTTACGCCGACTGTGCGACCCGTTACGAAACACTCGCCGAGCGCAGGGCGCGCGTGTCCGGCGCAAACCATCCGTTGACCGTCGACGCGCTGGCCAAAGTCGCCGTGTGTGCGCAACTGAACGGCGATCCAGCGCGGGCTGTGGCTAACGCAGAGCGCGCCCTTGCGCTGCTGCCCACGAGCGATCAGCCGCCACAACGCAACACGCTGCGCACCCTGCTTTCGCTGCACATGGTGATGCTCGATAGCAGCGCCGCGACGTCGGGCGGGGGCCTGTTGACCAGAACGCAGGCATTGGCGACCGCGCTCGCGCTCACCGCCAATGCGCCTGAGTTTTCTTGGCTCGTCGCTACCGAGGCAACCGTTACCGCACGCGCGGGAAACGTGGCCGGTGCGCTGCGCTTGATGGAGAAACTCTCATCAAGCACGACCTACAACGGCTCGGCACCGGCGCGGTTGCTTAACGCGTATTTGCTTGCCGTCAACGATCAAGCGCCGGCGGCACGCGCCGAGCTCGCTGAGGCGCGCGCTTTGGCCACCGCCCGCTATCCAGAGCCGCACGTCATCTTTCACACGGTTGCCTACGTCGAAGCGCTGCTCGATGCGCCGCGCCAACCGGAACGCGCGCGTGCAGTGCTCGAAGCCCGCGTGCAGCGCCCAGTGCGAACGCCGCTTGCGCCGCTGTGGTTTGGCTTTTAACGATATTTTCTGCTTATAGCTTTACGCCGAAAGCGCCTTTATACAGGGTCTATCGGCTAATTAATTCCTAAGTCGATAAGTGCATTATTTGTGAGATAAGCCCATCGCCACAGAGGGTTTCACGCAAAAGTTGATCACCGAAACGAACGCGATGTCGGTGGGTTACCGTGCTTTCCGTTTATCTCTATAGTTTCAAAAATAATGTCGGTGCCCGTGGCCAGTGCACTGGCGGCGCTGCGGGCGGCGGCAATTTCGTCACGCAGCGTGGCGCGGCGAACGCACCCTGATTGCCGCTCGCCTTTTAACGTAACCATGAGAACTATGATGCAGTCACCCAAAATTAACGTGTTTATTCGCAACTTTGCGACCGCAGCAGCGCTGGTCGGAACGCTCTTCTTTGCAGCAAGCGCGCATGCGCAACAAACCTTCACCGCCACCGTTGACGGTAAAACGTGGGAATCTGACAACAACGGCATCAACGTGATTCCGGTCAGCATGGGCGGGAGCGTGACGATCACCGCAGTCAGCAAAGGCTTCAGCGCCTATCCGCCGCCCAAAGGATTTGCGGACCAGCTCTCAATCGTGTGCCCGATGCCCAAGAAATCGGAGCGTTCTATCGCGACGCGTAACCAGTCAAACGGCTGCCGAGTGAGCTTCACCAAAGCCGTGCGCAACATCATGAGCCCTGATTGGGCAACCACAAAAAACGAAGGTGAATTCGAAAGCATGGGCGGCAGCGGCGACAAGGGCTACGTCAACTTCACCACCGTCTCCGGTAAGACCATCGAAGGCGAATTCGCGGTTGAGCTGGTTGAAACGACAACCAAAAAGAAGATCGCCGTCAGCGGCAAATTCCGCGGTATCGACAAGCAAATCGGATCGAACGGATTCAACTAAATGGCAACGCGTGCGGCAAACCACGCCCTGAGAGTTCGCTCAGTGGCTGTTTTGCTCGCGGTCATGACCAGCGGCATTTGCAGCGCGTCAGCACCATGGTGCGTGCCCGCAAAAGGCAGCAACGAGCGCGCACAAATCATGGATGTGTTGCAAACAGAGTTAGTCAAATTTGACGCGACGAATCAGGACCTGATTTTGTAGTCAAAGAACTCTGCGTTTCACCCACCGCAGGCTGGCTCGCGGTCGAGCCACAATCTCGCGACGGAAAAAACCGGCTAGAAGCGGTTCACGCCAGCTTGAAGCGCGGTAAATCAGGGTGGCGCATTGAAACGATTGCGTGCGGTGAAGAAGACTGCCCTAAAGGCACCGAAGCGACGGCACTGCGTGCTCGGGTTAAACCGCGGTGCGAGTCACTGGCCGCGTAGATAAAGCAATGGCGGTCAACTGGCTTGCGCTCAGCGACGAACATTCGGCGCTGGCTGTCCTTCAATCATCACGTTCAGGCAAGACGGTTTTCCTGACGCGATAGCCCTTTGCGCGGCTGGCATTAGCGCATCTGTGCTTGTCACATATTCGCCATGTCCGCCGAACGCCGCCGTGACCTGGTCATACCGCGCGGGCAGCAGCTCGCAGCCAATCAGACGATCACGACCGTAGTCGCGCAGCTGAATCTGGTACTCGGCGTTCCAGCGGGCATCGTTGCCAACGACTGCCAAAAACGGCAGACCGTAGCGAACCGCCGTGTCCATTTCAGCCGTGTGAAAGCCGAACGTACCATCGCCCATGACGGCGATGATCGGCGCATCAGGCACCGCCACGCGCGCACCTAGCGCGAACGGCAGCGCCGCGCCAATGGCACCCGCGACGCCATTGATCACGCGATGCGGCGCATTGAGGCAAGCCTGCGCCCACTGACCAATCTCGCCGCCGTCGGAAATAAAAACGGACTCAGGGTGACTGTTCAGCAACGCTTGTAGTGGTCGAAGTGCCTGCACAGGGTGTAGGCGATCAGCGACGCTTGCGGCTGCCTGATTCCACGCATCGGGGCGATAAGCAATTGCGGCCCGCACGTCGTCGCGCCACGCACTATCGGCCTTGGCAGTGGATCCACTAGCCCTGATGAGTGCATGCATCGCTGACGGCGTATCGGCTTCTGCCGACGCGACGAGACGGGTTCCCACAGCGCGGAGAGAACGCTCAATCTCGTGCTTGTCCGCATCAATTTGCAGAAACTCACAATCGACGGAAAACGCTGGAGACGCACCAAATTTCAACGTGAAATCAAGGCGCTTTCCGAGCAACATTACGCAGTCACTTTGCGCAAGCATTTGCGCGAACGCACCCAGACTCGGGTCGCCGATACCGCGCGGGCTTTCCATCCCGACTACGGGCACACCAGTCGCAGATTCAAGCTCGGCAAGCTGGTCACGACGAATACGCATCATGCCGGCTGGTCCATTAAGGATCAGCGGACGTTTTGCCCGTGAAAGTCTCGATACGAACGAGACCGCATCGGCGCTTGACAGCGACATAGTGACCGGCTGAAACGCCGTTGAATCCAGCGCACCTTTGGCGAAGCCTGCTTCGCCTTCAAGTGCATCCGTGGGCAGACTCAGATGCACCGGGCCGGGTCGCCCCGACTGCGCAACACTGATCGCTTTCGCCATGTCGGAGGCCAACGCGTTCGCACTCGCGCTGGTCCACGAAAGCTTGGTCACGGGAGCGGCCATCTCGGCCTGCCGCATCTCCTGAAACGCACCCATCCCTAGTTGATTATTCGGCGAGTGACCGGACAGCAGCACGACAGACGATTCCGCCATCTGCGCCGTATACAGCGCCGACACCGCGTTGGCGTGACCGGGGCCACCCGTCACCAGCGCGATACCGGGCTCGCCGGTGATGCGTGCGTAGGCGTCAGCCATGTGTACTGCCGCAGCTTCATGACGCGTGTGAATCAGCTCAATACCTGCTTCAAATGCAGCGTCGAATACGGGCATGATGTGATTGCCAGAAAGCGTAAAAATGCGTTTGACACCGGCCATTTTCAACGAGTGGATAAGCGCATCCGCGCCACGTGTTTTGCTTGCTGTCATTTCTGGTTGCCTGATTATTACTGAGTCAACAAAATAAGACCGGTTCGGCAGGCTCCCTCTCCCTGGGGGAGAGGGTTGGGGTGAGGGACTCGGCGCACGTTTCCGGCTCGCGATGCAATCACCCTCACCCCCCGCCCCCGGCCTTCGCCGGGGCAGGCTCTTCTCGCCCAGGGAGAGGCAGCCATACCGGTTGCGTTAGGAGACATTTAGTTGACTCATTAATAATTCTCTGTTCGGGCGATACGAAAATTTCGTTCACCCCACGTGATGCGCCCTTCGAAAATTTCAGGACGATCACAAGGATTTCCGCGCCGGATTAAATGATCAAACTCTCGTCGGGTCGCACGCGCGTGAACATCACCGGTTGTTCCGTCAGCTCCAGCTGCTCATCGCGTTTTCGCACCACTGTGTAGCGCGATGTATTGAGGTCACCCGTCTCTGGAAAGTCTTCGCGGAAGTGCGCACCGCGCGAATCCTCGCGGGCGAGTGCCGCCGTGGTGATCGCGTGGCTCACGCTGATCAAGCTGCGCAGGTTCAACCAATCATGCCAAGAGAGGTTAAACGCGCGATCATCATCGGCTACGCCGACGCGGTCGAGCTCGTCGTCCAGCGCACGCAATTGCGACTGCGCACGTTGCAAGCCTTCTCGGGTACGAAGAATGCCCGCGTCTTGCCACATCGTGTCATACAGCGCTTCACGCAACGGTTGTGTGCTGCCGTGCTTGCGACGAAACGGTTCGTCATGCAGGCTGATCTGATGCTGAATCATCGATTCATCGGGCAATTCCCAGTGGCCGTCTTTGCGCACCCACGCCGCCATCGCATCACCGGCAATGCCGCCGTACACGGTCGAATTGGCGACTCCATTGCCGCCGAGGCGATTGGCACCATGCACGCCGCCGGTGTCTTCTCCTGCGGCAAACAACCCAGTCAACGACGTGCGGCAATCGCCATCAAACACCACGCCACCCATCATGTAATGCGCCGTCGGCACCACCTCAACGCGACCACCGGCAAGATCAAATCCGCAGTCGGCGCAGCGGTCCACCATACCCTTGAAGCTCTTGCGAACAGCGTCGACGCCAAGGTGTTTCATCTCAATAAATACGCCGCCGTTTGGCGTGGTGCGCCCCGCTCGCATTTCCGAAAAAATACTGCGCGAAACGATGTCGCGTGTAGCGCGTTCGCCGCGCGAATCGTAGCTGTGCATAAAGCGCTCGCCTGCGCCATTGAGCAGGTAGCCGCCGGAGCCGCGCAAGCCTTCTTCCAGCACGGTTCCGGTCATGCGCGTGCCGGTTCCGGCAAGCAAACCGGTGGGATGAAACTGCACCATTTCCATGTCACGCAACGCGAGTCCTGCATCGAGTGCCATCGACAAACCATCGCAGCTTTTGTCACCGCTCGGGGTGTGAAATTTGTACATCGTTGGCCCACCGCCCGTGGCCAGCAGCACGGCTTTAGCCTGCACGAAAACGTAACCACCGGTGCGCACGTCAATCATCAACACCCCCGCCAGCGTGTCCCCCGCCGTGGTGGTGATCAGCGCGATGGCCCGATGCTCTTCCATGCGCTCAATTTTTCTCGCCCACACCTGCTCCGCGAGTCGATTGATGATCTCAATACCGGTCTGATCGCCTTTGTGTACGGTGCGATCAAAGGTCTGCCCAGCAAACGCTTTTTGATGCACGGTGCCGTCGGGGTTGCGATCAAAAAAACAGCCGAGCTCGTTCTCCAGCTCGTGAATGCGCTCCACCGCTTTGGTCACCAGCGTCCACGCCAGATCCTGGTCGGGCAGCCATTTGCCGCCAACGATTGTGTCCATGAAGTGCCGCTCCACCGAGTCACCCGCCGCAAGTGCGACGTTGTATCCGCCCTGAACCATGCGCGTGCAACCGCTCTTGCCCAGCAACCCCTTGACCGCAACGGTAATCTTCAATTCGGGCGCTGCCTGATGCGCATGCAGCGCCGCGAAGAGCCCGGCGCCGCCCGAGCCGAGAATCAGGATGTCGGTCTGCCGTCGAATGATGTCTCTCATGCGCTGACGCCCAGTCGCGCCAGTGCGGCCGCACGGTTGGATGCGACGCTTGCCTGCACCACGTCATAGAGCGATTGACCGTGCGAGTCCATCGCCACCAACAACGGCCCGAAGCCGCGAATGCGAAACTTCCACAGCGACTCGGGATTCAGGTCATCGAGATCAACGTCTTCAATCTGCTCAATCCACGTCGTCTCAAGCGCAGCGGTGCCTCCGACAATCGCGAGATACGCACCGCCCAATTCGCGAAACGCGGCGAGCGAACCCTCGCGCATGCCGCCTTTGCCGATGATGAAGCGCACGCCCATCTGCGACATCAATTGCCGCGTGAATCGTTCCATGCGGTCGCTGGTGGTGGTGCCGATGCATACGGGCGCATAACCCGCTGGGTATTCTGCGGAAATCGGTACTTTTTTTACATTCGGTGCAGTGTGAATCACCGCGTGTCCACGCAGATCAAATCGCGTCGTGCGCCCCTTGTCAAACAAGGCGATGTAGCTCGCGTCGCGAATGCCGTAGAGCGTAGTGTTGAGTGCGACCGTGTCGTTGACATGCAGGCTGCGTGCTTGCGCTTCCGTGATTGGCATGTCGAATTCGTAATGCGCCATCTCAGTATCCGTACGCAACGCCAGCAGGCGTAATCGTCGCACGCGCACGCCGCGCAGAATGGCACTGCATGTTCACCGCGACCGGGTTCATGGTGATGTGCGTCGCGGCCAGTTCAATGTGTACGGCAAAGGCAGTTGAATCACCGCCCAACCCCTGCGGGCCGACGCCGAGCATGTTCACTGCATCAGCGAGTTCCAGCTCAAGCGCTGCGCCGTCGGGGTCACTGCAGTGAGAACCGAGTGGACGCGTTGCCGCTTTCTTCGCAAGATGAACGCATAAGTCCGACGTACCACCCACGCCCACGCCGACGATGGTCGGTGGACAGGTTTTGCCGCCCGCAGCGATCACGCAATCCACGACGAAGCGTTTGATGGCAGCAACGCCCTCTGCGGGAATAGCCATGCGCAAGAACGAGTTGTTCTCGGAGCCGCTGCCCTTCGGGATCATCTCGATCTCAACCGTCTCAGCACGGTCGTTAAAGTCCACATGAATGACCGGGACGCCCTCACCGCAGCTCGTGTGCTGATTTTTTCGTGTCAGCGGATGCACGACGGACGAGCGCAGCGGATGCTCCTGCGTCGCACGCGTACAGCCGCGCACCAGCGCCGCTTTGAGCGCTGCACCGTCGAATTCAACGTTTGAGCCGATGGTGACGTTGTAGATCGGGATGCCCGTGTCCTGACACAGAAGGTTGTTGGTGTCTTCAGCCACCTTGATGTTGGTCACCATCGTCGCCAACATGGATTTTGCGGTCGAGTCAGTCTCGGTTTTCTGCAGACGCTTGAAGCCGTCCTTGATGTCGGGCGGCAGTGACTTCAGCGCCTGAATGTAGAGCGACTTCGCGGCCTCTTCCACCGCTTCAATATTCAGCTTCATCGGGTGTTTATTGCTGCTGAATTTTTCGTTCGCGGACAACCTTGGCCCAGTTCGCACTCTCTGCCCGAATGGCATCGGCGAACTGCACTGGGTTGTTCGCGACTGGCGTCATGCCCACGGCGAGCAATCGAAGCTTTGTGTCATCGGTGGCCAGAATTGCGGCGCTGTCGCGTTGCACTTTGTCGATAACGTCCCTGGATGTTCCTGCGGGAGCGAGCAGGCCAAACCAGCCGACGTTGACGAAGCCGGGCAAGCCGGATTCACCGACGGTCGGGATGTCCGGCGCAGCGGGGCTGCGCTCGGCACCGGTGACGCCAAGCGCCTTCAACTTGCCAGCCTTGATGAACGGCAGCATCGCGGCCAAATTGCCGGGCAGCATCTCCACGCTGCCGCCTGCGACATCCGTCAGCGCGAGCGATTCGCCTTTGTAGGGCACGTGCTTCAGGTCGATGCCAGCGGTGTACAAAAAGTTTTCACCCGCCATATGCACTTGGCTGCCAATGCCCGCCGACCCAAAGTTCATGACCCCCGGTTTTGCCTTAGCTAGCGCAATCAGTTCGCTGATGTTTTTCACAGGAACATTGGGGCCAACGACGATCACCATCGGGCCTTGTGCAACATTGGTAATCGGCGCGAAATCTTTGGCTGCGTCGAACGGCATCTTGGCGTAAATATGCGGGTTGACCGTCACGATTGAGCCGGACGCCATCAGCAACGTGTACCCGTCGTTCGGGGCCTTAGCCACTTCAACTGCACCGATGTTGCCACCGGCACCGGTCTTGTTTTCCACGATGACGGTTTGGCCCCACGCCTCCTGCAGGCGCTGGGCCAGGAGACGCGCGACCACGTCGGTGGTACCGCCCGCCGGGAACGGCACAATGATCCGCACTTGTTTGTTTGGCCACGCCATAGTCTGCGCGGCAGCGGGCGCGATGTTGACCGCGCACAGCGTTGCGGCGGCCAGCGTGGGCAGGATTTTAACCAGCGTTCTACGCAACATGAATCAACTCTCCCTTTTTGCCATTTACATTCAGTGCGTCAGGCTTCTCAGGCGACGTCACCGGCTAATACCTCAGACTCGAACCGTGCGGTTCAGGTTCAGGCCAACATGATGGCGCCAAGCAGCCCGCCAACCGCAACGCTTGCTGCCAACGCCGCGCCTATCCACATTTTGCGCGTTCCGTGCCACTGACCGAATTCGATGACCAGTAACCGAATGCCGCCCGCCATATGCGCCGTGAGCAGTATGACCAGTCCCCACTCGGCAAACTTGAACAACGGCGCATCCGTCCAGCGCAGAAAGCCGTCGAGTGTGGAAGCGCCTTGCAGACTGGTGCTTAGCGCCCAGAAGTGCAGTGGCAAAAAAAGCGCAAGTGCGATGCCTGAGATGCGATGAACCACAAATGCCCAGTAGCCAACGTTGCCACGAGCGCGCCAGTCGTTGCGACGCATGCTCAATGGTTTGTGCGTGCGGCTAGCCGACATAAACCCCCCATACGGCGCGCATGCCAAGCACCGTGAGCAGTAACGTGACCAGCAGCAGCGCGATATGCAGTGATCGCCCGCGCCACTGCATCCACTCTTCAGCGATACGCGCCAGTCCAATCGGCGCGTGAACCACGACACTGAGGACGAATACGACGTAGAAAATCGCAAACGGGACATTGCCACGCGTACGCGCCAGAATTTCGGCTGCGGAGAGCCCGCCGCGCATTGCGTACAAAATTGTCACCAGATGCACCAGCACACACATCGCCAGCAGCATCGCGCTGATGCGTTGTGCGTACCAAAGCTTGGCCTGCGTCGACGCTTTCAATCGAGTTCCCCACGAATGGCGGCGCGTGCGGTGAGGCGTTTGAGTCCGCTGATTCCAGCCGTGGGCTCAATGCCTTTCGGGCAACGCTCAGAGCATGTCGTGTGCGTGTGGCAGGCATGGCAGCCCGCGTCCCCAGCAACGGATTTGAGCCGATCATTCTGTGCCGCATCACGCACATCATTGACCAGCGTCCAGGCGCGATTAAGGGCGGCAGGGCCCAGATAATCGGGCCGCCACGTCACCGTATCGCACGACGCGTAGCACACGCCGCAACCAATGCACTCGATGGCAGCATCCACTTTTTTGCGCTCCGGCGAATCCGGTTTGACAAGGCTTAACTCGTCGTTGCGCGTCAAAGTGCCGGTGAACTGCCCTTTTGCGCGCGCCCATTTGTCGAAAAATTCTGACATGTCAGTGGTCAAATCTTTGATGATCGGCAGGTTTGCAAGCGGTGCCAGTTCCAGTACGTCGTCCTTTGCTTCATCCGTAACTTTGGCCACGTGCGTGCGACACGTCCAGCGCGCGACGCCGTTGACCGACATCGCGCATGAGCCACACATGCCGACGCGGCACGAAAAGCGGTAACTCAGCGATGGGTCGAGTGATCGCTGCACGTACGTCACCACGTCGAGCACGCTCTGACTCGCCAGTCGCGGCACCACGTACGCGACAAACGCGCCGTGCTGTCCGCCGCGCCAAATCTTCACCCTCAACGGACGCATCAGCGGCGACCCGCTCTGCCCCGACCCAACACCATTCGGTTAACGCAAGGCAAACTTTCTGACGCAGATTTCGCAGATGACGCAGATGTGCGCAGATTCATTTTTGCGCACTCGCGAATGTTGGAATTCATGTGGGTGGCAATCTGCTTCACAAAATCGAGCGAGCCCGACAACCGAATTATTAGCGGTGCCCTTGATCGCGCCAAACAGTCAAGCCTCGCATCCATCGGCGCAATCAAAAAGCACTTCAGGTCGCGTGCAACGCCCGCAACCGTCAACGTTTACGCCAACGCCGCAAACGCCGACGCCTTGATGTTGTCAACAGTGCCGACGCCGTCAACGCGCCTGTACTGCGGCACACCCGGCGCGCCGCTCTTGGCCAGCTCGCCGTAATAGCCGAGCAGCACCTCGGTTTGATCGTGGTAAACCTTGAGCCTGGTCTTCACCGTTTCTTCGCGGTCGTCGTCGCGCTGAACGAGATCCTCGCCTGTCACATCGTCCTTGCCCGCCACCCTGGGCGGGTTGTGCGTCACGTGATAGACGCGACCGGATGGTTGATGCATACGGCGACCGCTCATGCGGTCCACGATGGCGGCATCAGGCACCGCGATTTCGAGCACGTAATCAAGGCCGACACCGGCTTCCTTCATGGCCTCGGCCTGCGGAATGGTGCGCGGAAAACCGTCGAACAAATAGCCGTTGGCGCAGTCCGGCTGCGTCAGACGCTCCTTGACCAGACCGATGATGATGTCGTCCGAGACCAGCGCGCCGGAGTCCATCACCTTCTTGGCCGCCACGCCCATCGGCGAGCCCGCTTTGACGGCGGCGCGCAACATGTCCCCGGTGGATATCTGCGGAATCAAAAATTTCTCGCAAATAAACTTCGCTTGCGTGCCTTTGCCCGCCCCCGGCGCACCAAGAAGTATCAGTCGCATTGTCGTCCGTCCCTTGTGGATGAATTAGTTTTTTTATTGATTATCGCCTGCCACGTCTTGCGTGGGGCTTACGGGCGCGGATTGAGCACGATTCGCGTTATCAACTTTTGGCTGAAAGCGTTATTTCATTTGGGCTTAAGGGCGTATTCATGCGTTAGTCGATAAACAGCCCAATTGCCATCGATGCCCATACGCAACCGGGCTCACAGCAAAAAGCTGATTCAGCTAATGCGCGCCAATCGCGGATGAATCAATCGCCGGTAGAGCCGCGGAATCAACGCCGCCAGCAGCATCGCCGCGTAGCTCGCGGGCAGTTGCGGCGCTTCAGGATGGCTGTTGAGCGCGCCGAACGCGCAGCCACCGTGGGCGTGATGATCGCTGTGTCGCTGCAGGTTGATCAGCAGCGCATTGGTCAACCAGCCCGAGTAGTCCCAAGAATGCTCATAGCGCACGGTCTCCAGCTTGCCGCTCGCGTCAGTCGTCCGCGTCAGGCCATAGTGTTCGATGTAATCCGCAAGCTTAAGGGCACCTCTAATAATTCATTTTTGGGGATGCAGTGTTAGGAGCCCGGAGCGCAGCAACCGCAGCGTACGCGCAGGTCACGTGAGGATTGCGAGCA